>NZ_JBHXCW010000031.1:0-50113 GCF_042725365.1 Lentzea sp. NPDC060358
CGGCCCGCCTGGTCACCGCCATCGTCGACGCGCAGACCGCCCGCGGTGTCGCGTCGGTCGTGCTGACCGGCGGGCGCACCGGCACCGCCGTCCTGGAGCACCTGAACCAGACCGGCGCGCGCGACGCCGTCGACTGGTCCCGCGTCGACCTGTTCTGGGGCGACGAGCGCTTCCTGCCCTCCGGGCACCCGGAGCGCAACGAGACCCAGGCCAGGGCGGCGCTGCTCGACCACGTGCCGCTCGACCCGTCGCGCGTGCACGTGATGGCGCCGTCCGACGGCGAGTTCGGCGACGACCCGGAGGCGGCGGCCGAGGCCTACGCCGCGGTGCTCGCCTCGCTCGCGCGGCCGGAGGACCACGGTGACGTGCCGACGTTCGACGTGTGCATGCTGGGCGTCGGCGAAGAGGGCCACGTGGCGTCGGTGTTCCCCGACTCCCCCGCGGTGCACGAGAAGGTGCGGACCGTCGTCGCGGTGCGCGACTGCCCGAAGCCCCCGCCCACGCGCGTCTCGCTGACACTCGCGTCGGTGCGGTGCGCGCAGGAGGTCTGGCTGATGACGACCGGTGCCGCCAAGGCCGGCGCGGTGGCGTCGGCGCTGGACGGCGCGAATGAGGTGCAGCTGCCGGCCGCGGGCGCCCTGGGGCGCCGGCGGACGTTGTGGCTGCTCGACTCGGCGGCCGCCGCGGCGGTGCCGGACGCGTTCACACCCCCGTCGGCTTGAGCCGGTGACGGCCCCCGTGCTTCGGCGCGGGGGCCGTTCTCGTCTGCACGAGCTTGCTGATCCGCGACGTGCACGACGGGTGCGAGGCGAGCATCCGCGCCTTGAACCCGGCACGGGCGCGCAGCACGTCGTGGCCCTCGTTGCGCCAGCGCTGCAACACCTCCAGCAGCAGCGGCCCGTAGCCCAGCTCGGCCGCGACCCGGTCGGCGTGCAGCTCCGCGCGCCTGCTCGTCAGCGCGAGCAGCGGTGCGATCACCGGCACCAGCAGCACCCACGGGCTGGCGGCGACCGCCACGACGGCCAGCGCGGCCACCAGCAGCAGCGACACCACCATCGCGAACCGGGTCTTCACCGCCGCCCCGGCGGCGAGCACACCCCAGCCGACGAGGAACACGAGCGACACCGCGAGCCGGGCCGGCAGCTCGTACCACCACCGCAGCAACGACACCCTGGTGTGCCCGGCGAGGTGGTGCCCGACCTCGTGCGCCAGCACCGCCTCGAGCTGGCGGGGCGGCAGCGCGAGCGCCGCCGTGGACACCCCGACGACGCGACCGCCGACGGCCATCGCGTTGATCTCGCGGGAGTTCTGGATCAGCAACCGGTAGCGCCGGGGGTCGAGCGCGGCCGCGTCGCACACGGATTCCAGCAGCGGCACCAGAACCCGGCTCTCCGACCGCGTGGGCCGGCGCAACCGGTGCACCAGCAACGCCAGCACCCCGTCCGTGACCGGCAGGAACACCACGACACCGGACACCAGCCACAGCACGGGGAACACCCAGGGCGACTGCGGTGTGACGGGCTTGCCCAGCACCGTCACGATCAGCAGGCTGCTCAGCACCGTCGGTACGGCGAGCAGCAGCTCGGACACGGCGGACAGGTCGAAACGGCGTCGGGTTGCGCGCATTCGTCACCACCTCGCGATGCGTCCGAGAGTTCCAGCACCCGGACGTTTGTGTCCAGCCGAGTCGCTCGACCCGCCCAACGGCCACCGGTTCCGGTTGGTGGACTTGGGCGAATCTCCAGTGCTCCCAGCACGTTCGGTAGCGGAAAGCGCTTGCCTGACACCGGCGATCAGGTGACGGGGCCGCTCCTCGCGGATCTGCCGGACACCGGTTCCCGGGCGCCACCGGCGGGCGGCGTCGGCAACGGGTCACGCGCCGGTTTCGCCGGCATGGCACCCGCTCACGCGGCGAACATTCCTCCCGACAACGCGTATCATCCCGAAACGCGTTGAGTAGCGGGGGTTTTGTGGCGAACGGCAGTGCGAGGCGACGGCCCACCATCGGGATGATCACCGCTGGCCCGCTCATCGAGCTCGCGGGCGAGCAGTGGCGCGGTGTGAGCGATGGCGCGCGGCACTTCGGCTGCGACCTCGTGTGCTTCGTGGGCACCGAGATGAACCACCCCGATCCGCACCAGCGCCGGGCCAACAGGGTCTTCGACCTCATCTCGACGAACCGCATCGATGCGCTCGTCGTGTGGTCCACCCGCGTCGGGCAGCTCGTCGGCGACGACCTGCCGGAGTACATGACGCGGTACGCGCCGATGCCCATGGTCAGCGTCGAGACCACCCTCGGGCAGTGGCCGTCCATCGTCATGAACAACCGCCACGGCATGGAACAAGCCGTCGACCATCTCATCGAGGTGCACGGCAAACGGCGGATCGCGTTCGTCCGAGGGCCGCAGTCGCACGCTGGTGCGCACGAGCGGTTCCGGGGCTACATGGACTCGTTGCGCAAGCACGGCATCTCGGTCGACCCCTCTCTCGTGACGACGCACGGATCGTTCGTCTGGGACCCGCGCACGGCTGCCGATGCCGTGCGCCGGTTGATCGCGAGCGTGGACGAGCCACCGGACGCGATCGCCGCCGCCAACGACGACTACGCCAGCGGCGTGGTGTCGGCGCTGGAGGAACTGGGTTTCCGCATCCCCGAGGACGTCGCGGTGGTCGGGTACGACAACCACACGAACGTCCGCACGCACGACCTCGGTTTCGTCACCGGCAGCCCGGTGTCGTGGATGCTGCGCAACGTGAACATCGACGCGGCGACGCCCGCGTTCACCACGGTCAGGGCGCCGTTCCACGAGATGGGCTTCCGGGCGGCCGGGCTGGCGCGGGCGCTGGTGCGCGGTGAGCCGACGCCGCGGCTGCAGACGATGGCGACCGAGCTGATCGTGCGGCGCTCGTGCGGCTGCCTGCCGTCGGGACTGGGCGACCACGCCCCCGCGCACGGCCGGCTGACGCTGTCCGAGTCCGCGACCGCGGCGACGGTGGCCGACCACCTGCGCGAGTCGCTCGGGCAGTCGTCCGCCGCACTGCCGGACGGGTGGGCGGAGCAGCTGATCGTCGAGCTGATGGCCGCGGGCCGCGGTGAGGTCGAGGGGGCGGAGTTCCTCAAGCTGCTGGCCGAGTACATCCGTGCGAGCGCGCGCGCCGGGTGCGAGGCGGCGCGGTGGTGGCCGCCGCTGTTCGACCTGCACCGGTTCGTGACGACGCGCATCAGCGACGTGGCGATCATCAACGACCTGTGGTTGCGCGTGCAGCTCCTCGTCGGCGACGCGTTCGCCACGGACGCACGGTTCACCTATCTCTCGAACGAGCGTCACGACCAGACGATCCGCCAAGCAGGGCAACGGCTCATCGCGTCACGGGACGTCGACGAGCTGACCAAGGCCCTCACGCACGAACTGCCGCGCCTGGGCATCCCCGGCTGCCACGTCATGGAGTACGACACGGCGGGCACGGCACGCGCGCTCGTCCGTTACGAGAACGGTGAGCTCAAGGACGTGCCGGACACCCCGTTCCCGGCCATCAACCTCACGCCGTACCCGTTCCGGCGCGACAAGCCGTTCAGCGCCCTGGTCGCCCCGCTCTTCACCGACGAGGAGCACCTCGGGTACGTCCTCTTCGAGGAGGGCCCGGAGCTCGGCTGGATGTACGAGGCCGTGCAGCAGCAGCTGAGCAGCGCGTTGCGCGGCATCCGGCTGATGCAGGAGCTGAAGGACGCGCGCGCCCGGCTCGAGGAACGCGTCGGCGAGACCGAGGCCCAACTGCGCCACGCGCAGAAGATGGAGGCCATCGGCCGGTTGACCGGGGGCATCGCGCACGACTTCAACAACATCCTCACGGTCGTGAACGGCAACAGCGAGATGCTGCTGCGGCGCACCCTCCCGGACGACCCGCGCCGCACGGCGATCGAGGACATCCGGCACGCGGGTGAGCGGGCCGCGAACCTCACCCGGCAGCTGCTCGCGTTCACCCGCCAGCAGGTCCTGCACCCCGAGTCGCTGGACCTGAGGGAGAACCTGACGAAGGTCCACTCGATGTTGCGCACGCTCGTCGGCGACCACATCGAGCTGGAGGTCGACCTGCCGGAGACCGTGGCACGGGTGTGGGCGGATGCGGGCCAGGTGGAGCAGATCCTGTTCAACCTGGCCGTGAACTCGCGCGACGCGATGCCCGACGGCGGCGTGCTCCGCGTGTCCGTGGAGGACGCCGCGATCGGCGCGGGCGACACGGGCCGGATCGTGGGCGTGCGGCCGGGCGAGTACGTCGTGCTGCGGGTCCAGGACACCGGTGCGGGCATGGCGGCGGACGTGCAGGCGCAGGTCTTCGAGCCGTTCTTCACCACCAAGCCGATCGGCAAGGGCACGGGCCTCGGCCTGTCGACGGTGTTCGGCATCGTGCAGCAGTCGGGCGGCCAGATCGAGCTGATCAGCGCGCCGGGGCTGGGCACGACCGTCGAGGTCTACCTGCCGGTGCCGGTCGAGCGGGGCGGCACGCCGGAGGCCCCGTACACCCGCCGCCCGGTGGCGCACCGCGGCGCCGGCACCGTGCTGCTCGTCGAGGACGACGCCCAGGTGCGGGCCATGACCCGCCGCTCGCTCGAGACGGCGGGCTACGCGGTGGTCGAGGCGGGCGACGGCCAGCAGGCGCTGCAGCTCGCCACCGCGCACCGCAGCACGATCGACCTGGTGCTCACCGACGTGGTGATGCCGAAGATGGGCGGGCCGGAGCTGGTCCGGCTGCTGCGCTCGACCGGCGTGGCGCCCGCGGTGATCTACATGTCCGGCTACACGACCGACGAGGTCCTCGACGACGAGGTGCTGATCACCAAGCCGTACGCGGAGACGGACCTGCTGGAACGCGTGAAGCAGGTGCTGACTCAGGAGGCCTGAGCACGGCGGCCCATCGCGGCGCGGACCGTCTCGTCCAGCGTCTCGATGCGGAACGGCTTCTGCAGGTAGCCCGCCACCTCGTGGCCCGCGAACCGGCGTTCGAGCGACGTGCGGTCGTAGCCGCTGGTCAGCACGACCGGCACCATCAGGTCCTCGCGCTCCAGCTGGGCCAGCACCTCCTCGCCGGACAGGCCCGGCATGCTGTGGTCGAGCAGCATCGCGCGGATCTCCGCGTGGCGTTCGCGCAGGATCCCGATCGCCTCGACGCCGTCGCTGGCCTGCACGACTGCGAACCCCAGCTCCTCGAGCAGGCTCACGGTGTACCTCCGCACGGGGTCCTCGTCCTCGACCACGAGCACCAGCCCAGCTTGCGACATGCGGGCAAGTATGCCGGAAACTATTCGTGTCCTCAGCACCAGGTCACCCGACATTTTTGGAAATTCTCCACGAACTGCTCCATCAGGATGACATGGTCCATTTGGATCACACCATTGGTCGAGGGTCTGCGCTAACCTTCGCGGCACCGCTGCCGCTCCACGCTGAGAAAGGCACCAGGAAAGGCCAACTTCATGCGCAAAGCGACGGCAGCAGCCGCTCTGGCCGTGCTGTTCACATTGTCGTCCACGCCCGCGCACGCCGAGGTGGTACCCACGGAGCGGGTGACGGTCGACGTGGTGACGGTGAACGGTTCCGGGTGCAAGCAGGGCACCGCCGAGGTGGTCGTCTCGTCGGACAACACCTCGTTCTGGGTGATCTACAGCGATTACCTCGCCCAGACCGGCAAAGGCGCGCCTGCGGCGGACGTTCGGAAGAACTGCCAGCTCAACCTGCAGATCAACATCCCGCAGGGCTTCACCTACGGCATCGCCGAGGCCACCTACGCCGGGTACGGGCACCTCCAGCGGGGCGCCACCGGGTACCAGGCGGTGAATTACTACTTCCAGGGCCAATCGGAGACCAACACCTGGAAGCACAACTTCACCGGCCCGTTCGACGACAACTGGTCGATCACGCATCGAACGGAGTTCGCGGACATCGTCTACGCACCTTGCGGCGAGAAGAAGAATCTCAACGTCAACAGCTCGCTGCTGGTGAACAAGGGCACCTCGGATGCGAATACGAATAGTTTCCTGACGATGGACTACACGCGCGGGGAAGTGCGCACGCTGTATCACTTCTCCTGGAAGCGCTGCTGATTTTCCCGCCAGGCCGCCGCCTGATTTCCTCCGCCGCCGCCCCACCCTGCGAGTCGCGTCGGAAAGGTCCACCATGCTCAACGCGGTTGCCGCTGCCCTGCTCACCTCGGCCATCATCGTCCCGCCCGGCGGCGCTCCCAACGAGACGCCGCCGCCCGACCACATCACCATCGACATCGTCACCGTCAACGGCTCCGGCTGCCCGGCGGGCACGGCCGCCGTCGCGGTGTCCGAGGACAACAAGGCGTTCACCGTCACCTACAGCGACTACCTCGCCCAGGTCGGTGTCGGCGCCCCGGCCACGGCCTTCCGGAAGAACTGCCAGCTCAACCTGAGAGTCAACGTGCCGCAGGGCTTCACCTACGGCATCGCCCAGGCCGACTACCGCGGCTTCGCGCACCTGGAGCGCGGCGCCTACGCGATCCAGAAGGCCAACTACTACTTCCAGGGCATGTCGCAGAACGACTCCGCGCAGCACCGCTACAACGGCCCGCACAGCGACGACTGGCAGGCCACCGACACCACCGAGGTCGCCGCGATCGTCTACAGCCCCTGTGGCGAGAAGCGGAACTTCAACATCAACACCGAGCTCCGGGTCTACCCCGGCACGTCCAACACGGCCACGACGACCAGTTTCGTCTCGATGGACTCGACCGACGGCGCCATCGACACGACCTACCAGTTCAGCTGGAAGACCTGCTCGTGACACCCCGCGGGTAGCGCTGTGACTACCGCACGCGTCCGCACGGACGTGTGCGGTAGCACATATGTGAGAGGAGCCGCGTACCGATTCGCGTGTGCGGGCGTCTTACCCCCTGACGGGGCAGGTCGGGGTAAAGGGGCAGCCAATGCCAACCGCTGCATATGCGCAGTACGGTGAGGGCCGGAAGGCGCACAGGGGAGGTCGGAACCTGACCACTACGCTGCTCCCGGCCAGACGGTCGGAGGAGACCCCGGCCGGAACCAGCCGGTGGCAGATCGACTACCGCGAGCTGCTCGTGGACCTCGCGTTGATCTTCCTCGCCGTGCTGGACGTCTGGCTGCTCGGCCTGTGGATGGAGGCCGATCCCAGCACGGACCTCCCGCCGGTCGAGACCTACCAGGTCTGGCTCAACTGGGTCGCGGTCGCAGCGCTGGTGCTGCGCCGCCGGTTCCCGTTCGTCACGCTCGTGCTGACGATCCCCGGCTTCTTCGTCGGCTGGTCGCAGCTCGCGGCGATGATCGCCCTGTACTCGGTCGCCCGCCGCTACGTCGGTGGCTGGCAGACGGGTCTCGCGGCCGCCCTCGTGTGGCTGTGCCGGTTCGTGGCGTGGCCCCCGCAGGAGCTGATCGAGAGGCCGGCGTCGGGTCACTTCCACTCGGCCATCTACGGCTTCCTGGTGGCGGGGCTGCCGATCGCGATCGGCCTGCTCGCCCACGCGCGCCAGGAGCTCTCCGCCCGGATAGCCGAGCTCGCGGAGTCGCGGGAGCGAGAACGCGTGCTCCACGCGCACGCCATCCGCGCCGACGAGCGGGCCAAACTCGCCCGCGAGATGCACGACGTCGTCTCGCACCAGGTGAGCCTCATCGCGATGCAGGCCGGCGCGCTGCGCATGGCCGTCGCGGACGCCGAGCACAAGCAGGTCGCGGGCACCATCCGCACGTTGTCGACGCGCACGCTCGACGAGCTCCGCCACCTCGTGTCGGTCCTGCGCACCACCGACGACAACCAGCCCGGCGTCGACGAGCTGCCCGACCTGGCCGCCGACGCGGGCTTCGAGGTGAAGATCCAGCTCAAGGGCCCGGTGGAGGACCTCACGTCACCGGTGTCCGGCGCGGTCTACCGGACCGTGCAGGAGGCGCTGACCAACATCCGCAAGCACGCCGTGGGCGCGAGCGCGACCGTGCTCATCGACGCGCAGTACGACGACAACGTGCTGGTCGAGGTGCGCAACACCGCGCCGTCCAGCCCGTCGCCGGCCCTGCCCAGCGGCGGTCACGGCCTGGTCGGCCTGCGCGAGCGCGCCACGCTGCTCGGCGGCGAGTTCTCGGCGGGACCGACCGAGGACGGCGGCTTCCTGGTCACGGCGTCGTTCCCGAAGGAGCGCGTGGTCGGCGGCTGACCGCACCCGCGGTCAGGCGGGCTTGGAAGCCAGCGACGCGCTGAGGGCCGCCGCCGCGCCGAGCACCGCGCAGGTGAGGGCGACCGGAGTCGTCGGCTCGTGCTCCAGCAGCACGGACACGAGCAGCCACACCGAGAGCCCCAGGCCGAGGCCGAGCGGCACCGACGCGATCACCGCGGCCATCCCGGTCTGCCGGCGCCGCAACGCCCGCAGGTTCGACTCCAGGTACGCCAGCGTGAACAGCAGCAGCAACGCCGACCCGGTGCCCATGAGGCTCAGCCACGGCGTCTGGTTCGACACGAGCAGGAACTCCCGCCCGTCGGCCGACGCCGTGACCGCGCCGCCCACGATCCACCGCGTGGCGCCCGGCAGCACGAACCCGCCGTCCCCGCGCGGCACGTCCGCGAGCTCGACGCCGGCGAGGCTCACCACGAGCTGGTTCCCCTGCTCCCGCACCGGGTCGGCGAGGCTCTGGATCACCACGGGCAGCCCGCGGCCGGTGGCCAGGAACGGCACGACGACCACCGCAACCAGCGCGACCGCCGCCACGAGCCACAGCAGCCACGGCGACGACGGCGGCCTGAGCACCTGCGCGGCGGGCACCAGCGTGCTGCTGCCGCTCAGCCGCGCGGCCGGCACCGGGTCGACCAGCGTGGCGCGGATCGGTTGCTGCGCCAGGGACACCGTGTCGCGCTCGACCGGCCGCAACGACCGGCGGGTGGACGACGAGGACACCTGCGGCGCGAGGTGCACCGGCATCGCGAGGCGCACCAGCCAGTCCGGGCCGAACAGGTGGCCCGCGGCGCCCGCGAGGTCGATCGCGAACGTCTCGGCGTTGCGGTAGCGCGCCAGCGGGTCGCGCGCGATGCTGCGCATCACCACTCCCGCCAGCGGTTCCGGCACGTTGCGCAGCGGCCGCGGGTCCTGGTGGACGCGCTTCTGGATCATCGCGAGCGGCCCGCCTCCGCGTTCGAACGGCAGGTCGCCGCACAGCAGCTCGTAGAGCATCGTGCCGGTCGCGTAGACGTCGGCGGCGGGCGTCAACGCGTTGCCCATCGCCTGTTCCGGCGCGATGTAGGCGGGCGTGCCGAGCACCGCGCCGCCGTGCGTCACGAGCGTCGCGCCCTCCGACACGACCTGGGAGATGCCGAAGTCCGCCACCTTCACCACGCCCTGGGAGGTGAAGAGCAGGTTCTTCGGCTTCACGTCGAGGTGCAGCACGCCCGCCTCGTGCGCCGCGTGCAGCCCGGACAGCGCCGCCAGCACGATCGCGCACGACTGCTGCGCGGTGAGCCCGTCGCCCGCGAACCGCGACCAGACCGTGCCGCCGTCGAGCCGTTCCATCACCAGCAGGTGCTCGCCCTGCTGCCGCACGTAGTCGTAGACGGGCACGATGTGCGGGTGGTCGAGCCGCGCGAGCAGCCGCGCCTCGTGCTCGAACCGCTCGCTCATCCGCGGGTCCTCGGCCACGGCGTGCGGCAGCCGCTTGATCGCCACGGGCCGCCCGAGCTGCCGGTGCACACCGCCGTAGACGACCCCCATCCCGCCCTCGCCGATCTGCTCGCCGACGGCGTACTGGGGCAGGGCGGCGACCACGCTGGACTGGTTCACCGCGCGAACCTCACCGTGTCCGCGTCCACTGAGGACCGCCGGCGCTCCTCCTGGTGCGGTGTGAGGTACCCGAGGGCGAACGCGGCGGCCGCCGCCCCGGCGATGAACGGGATCTCGGCCGCCGGCGACGGCGCCACCAGCCGCAGCACCGACAACGAGATGACCGCGACGAGCCCGGTCCCGATCCCGGCGGGCAGGAACCGCATGGCCCGCTGCCACCGGTTGGCGGGCAACCGCCGCCGCGCCAGCGCGATGAGCGCCCCGGCCCACGACAACGCCGTCAGCACGAGCACCCCCAGCCCGAACGCCCCGTAGACCGACCACAGCGACCCCTTGACGTCCCCGGTCGTCTCGACGGAGGCGATGGTCTCCCGCTGCACGTCGATGACCTCGATGGTGGTCGGCAGCAACCCGGTGGCCTGCGACCCGAGGTCGGACGGGTCGAGCGGGAACGACCGCGTCTCGGCCGACCGCGGCGGAACGTCGAACGGAACCGTTGTGTCGTAGGCGAAGAAGGTCAACGCCAACGCGGACCCGCTGATCCGCACGGTCTTGACGCGCTGCACGGTGTCGGTGCCGTTGCGAACCGTGATGGAGACCTTGGCGGTGTCCGCGGGCCTGAGCACCAGGTTGCCCACCCCGACCGGTCTGCCGTCCACATCGGCCTCGAGCAGAACGGAACCACCCTGTGCGGCCGCCGTTGGCGGTGCCAGCATAATTCCGCAGCACAGCAGTAAACCTGCACCGGCCAAGCGACGTCTCACTAGCGCGCACCTTAGGTTCGATCCGGGGAGTGGAAATGCGGTCTTCAGGCTTACTCGCGGCCATCGTGGCCGGTGTTACGGTGCTGGCCGCCGCACCGGCGGCCGCGCAGCAGCCGCCCGCGGTGACGGCCTCCCCGGCCAGCGGACCGGCCGGCACGAGCGTGACTTTCACCTGGTCAGCGTTCTACAGGTGCAAGGGGACCGTCCGCATCGGCTGGGCTGGAAGCGTACTGGCCACGGCCCCCTGGTCGGCTAACGGTTCGGTCACCGCGACCATCCCGCAGGGCACCAGGGAAGGCTCGTACGTCTACACGGCGAGCGACGAGTGCCAGCACTTGGCCCGCAACACGTTCCGCGTGACACCGAGGCCCCCGGTGACCACCACGACCACCCCTGCGGTCATCACCCCACCGGTGACGAACCCACCGGTCACCAACCCGCCCGTGACCACGCGCCCGCCGGTGGTCACGACGACCACCACGACTCCCCCGACGACCACCACGACAACGGAAACCCCGTCGTCCGCGCCGCCGTCGTCCACCGACGCCCTGGGCGTTCCGACGGGCCCCGAGGGCGTCTTGGTGCTGGACAAGGAGAACATCCAGCCGGGCGAGGACCTGACGGCGATGGGCACCGGCTGCCCGCAGAACGCCACCGTCACCCTCAAGTCGCTGGGCCAGGACGTGGGTCGGACGACGGCCGACGACAACGGCAACTTCCGCTCACCGGTGAAGTTCACGGACATCGAACCGGGCAGGCACAAGGTGCGGGCGGACTGCGGAATCACGTTGGTGGGCAACATCGACGTGACGCTGTCGAGCTCGTCGGGCGGCTCGACGAGCACCTTGGTGGTGCTGCTCTTCTTCCTGCTGATCGGTGCGGCGATGCTGCGCAGGCAGTTCGCAGGACTTCGGCGGTAGCGCCTGGCGGAGAACAACGCGAAAGGCCCCCTCCTGCGACCGGAGGGGGCCTTCGCGTTGTTCTGCCGTTGCTCTGCCGGAGCCGCCTACAGCCTACGGCTCCTCGCGCTGCCGCCGGAGCTTCGCGAGAGCCTCCTCGAGGATCGCCTCCCCGTCGGCATCGGACCGACGCTCCTTCACGTAAGCAAGGTGCGTCTTGTACGGCTCGTTGCGCGGAGGCGCGGGTGGCGTCTGCTCGTCACGACCTGCCGGCAGGCCGCAGCGCGGGCAGTCCCAGTTCTCCGGAACCTCCGCGTCGACCGCGAAGGAAGGCCGGGACTCGTGACCGTTCGCGCACCAGTACGACACCCGACGGCGGGGCGCGGACTCGCCGCGCTCCGACTCACCCATCGGGCCTGCGCCGACGCGGGTACCGCGAATCGCGTTACCACCGGACATCGACCGTTACACCCCCACCAAGTGGTTACCCCAAGCCCCGGAGGGCTTCTGCCGCTGAACGGCTGATCAGGCTCCGGGGAGCTTGATCAGCAGTCCGATGCCCACGATGGCGATGATCCAGACCGCGCCGACGAACAGCGTCAGGCGGTCGAGGTTCTTCTCGACAACGGAGGAACCGGACAGACTCGACTGCATACCGCCGCCGAACAGCGAGGAAAGGCCGCCACCACGGCCGCGGTGCAAGAGCACGAGCAGCACCAGCAGGACGCTGGTGACGATCAACAGGATCTGCAGGAACAGGATCATTTCTTCCTCGCTGTCAGGCAGCCGACGCCACAGAGTACCTGTTCGACTGCCGAACGTGTGCAACCAGTGGGGTTAGACGTTTATCCAGATCAACTTAGGGTAGAGGCCCGCCGGCGGCCAGGGCGCACAGCTTGGTGAATTCGTCGGCCTGCAGGCTGGCACCGCCGACGAGCGCGCCGTCGATGTCCTTCTGCTGGATCAGTTCGCCGATGTTCGACGACTTCACCGAACCGCCGTAGAGCACGCGCACGACCGCCGCGGTCTCCTCGCCGTACTTCTCGGCGACGAACGAGCGGACCGCGGAGCAGACCTCCTGCGCGTCCGCGGACGACGCGGTCTTGCCCGTGCCGATCGCCCACACCGGCTCGTACGCGAACACGATCTTCGCGACCTGCTCGGCGGAGAAGCCCTTCAGGCCGTCCTCGAGCTGCCGGCGCACCAGGTCCAGGTGCCCCTTGGCCTCGCGCACGTCGAGCTTCTCGCCGAAGCAGAAGATCGGCGTGACCTCGTGCTTGAGCGCCGCCTTGACCTTCGCGTTGACGACCGCGTCCGTCTCGCCGTGGTACTCGCGGCGCTCGGAGTGGCCGACCACGACGTAGTGGCAGGCGAGCTTCTTCAGCATCGGGCCCGACACCTCACCGGTGTAGGCACCGGAGTCGTGCTGCGAGATGTCCTGCGCGCCGTACTTGATCAGCAGCTTGTCGCCGTCGACCAGCGTCTGGATGCTGCGGATGTCGACGAACGGCGGGAGGACGGCCACCTCGACCTTGGCGAAGTACTTCTCCGGCAGGGAGAAGGCGATCTTCTGCACGAGGCCGATCGCCTCGAGGTGGTTGAGGTTCATCTTCCAGTTGCCCGCGATGAGCGGGAGCCGGGCTGCCATCTACGACTCCAGAACGCTGATGCCGGGAAGCTCCTTGCCCTCGAGGAACTCGAGGGAGGCGCCGCCGCCGGTGGAGATGTGCGAGAAACCGTCCTCGGGCAGGCCGAGCGCGCGCACGGCCGCGGCCGAGTCGCCGCCGCCGACGACGGTGAACGCGTCGGACTTCACGAGGGCCTCGGCGACGGCACGGGTGCCGCCGGAGTAGGTCTCGATCTCGAAGACGCCCATCGGGCCGTTCCAGAACACGGTCTTGGCGTCGGCGAGCTTCGACGCGAAGAGCTCGCGGGACGTCGGGCCGATGTCGAGGCCCATCTTGTCCGCGGGGATCTCGGAGGTCGCGACGACCTCGTGCTCGATGTCGCCGAACTCGGCCGTGACGAGCACGTCGACCGGCAGCACTAGCTCGACGCCGCGCTGCTCGGCCTCGGCGAGGAAGCCCTTCACCTGGTCGAGCTGGTCGGACTGCAGCAGCGACGTGCCGACCTCGTGGCCCTGGGCCTTGAGGAACGTGTAGGCCATGCCGCCGCCGATGAGCAGCTTGTCGACCTTGGAGAGCAGGTTCGCGATGACGCCGAGCTTGTCGGAGACCTTCGCGCCGCCGAGCACCACGACGTACGGGCGCTCGAGGTCGTCGGTGAGCTTGCGCAGCACGCCCAGCTCGGCCTCGACGAGACCACCGACGTAGGCGGGCAGCTTCTGCGCCACGTCGTAGACGGAGGCCTGCTTGCGGTGCACGACGCCGAAGCCGTCGGAGACGAACGCGTCGGCGAACGAGGCCAGCTCGTCGGCCAGCTCCGCGCGCTCCGCGTCGGACTTGGAGGTCTCGCGGGCGTCGAAGCGGACGTTCTCCAGCATCACGACGCCGCCGTCGGCGAGCGAGCCGACCACGGAGGTGGCGGACGGGCCGACGAGGTCCTCCGCGAGCACGACCTCGGTGCCGAGCAGCTCACCGAGGCGAGCGGCGGCAGGAGCGAGGGAGAACTTGGGGTCCGGCTCGCCCTTGGGGCGGCCGAGGTGCGCGGTGACGATCACGCGGGCGCCCGCGCCGGCGAGGGCCTTGATCGTCGGCACCGACGCGCGCACGCGGCCGTCGTCGGTGATCTTGTCGCCATCCAGGGGGACGTTCAGGTCGGCGCGCACCAGGACGCGCCGACCTGCGACACCCTCGGCGAGCAGGTCGCTGAGAGTCTTCAACTCAACCGCTCCCGGCTCAGATCTTCGAGGCGACGAGCTTGACCAGGTCCGCGAGGCGGTTGGAGTAGCCCCACTCGTTGTCGTACCAGCCGACGACCTTGACCTGGTTGCCGATGACCTTGGTCAGCGGCGCGTCGTAGATGCACGAGTGCGGGTCGGTGACGATGTCGGCCGACACGATCGGGTCGGCCGAGTACTTGAGGATGCCGGCCAGCGGGCCCTCGGCGGCGGCCTTGTAGGCGGCGTTGACCTCGTCGACGGTGACCTCGCGCTTGAGCGTGACGGTCAGGTCGGTGGCCGAGCCCGTGGGGATCGGCACGCGCAGCGCGTAGCCGTCGAGCTTGCCCTTGAGCTCCGGCAGCACCAGGCCGATGGCCTTCGCGGCGCCCGTGGAGGTCGGGACGATGTTCAGCGCGGCGGCGCGGGCACGGCGGAGGTCGCTGTGCGGCGCGTCCTGCAGGTTCTGGTCCTGCGTGTACGCGTGGATCGTGGTCATGAGGCCCTGTTCGATGCCGAAGCTGTCGTTGAGGACCTTGGCCAGCGGCGCGAGGCAGTTGGTGGTGCAGGACGCGTTCGAGATGATCGTCTGCGACCCGTCGAGCTTCTCCTCGTTCGCGCCGATGACGACGGTGAGGTCCTCGTTCTTGGCGGGCGCGGAGACGATGACCTTCTTGGCGCCGCCCTCGTCCACGTGCGCGCGGGCCTTGGTGGCGTCGGTGAAGAAGCCGGTCGACTCGACGACGACGTCGACGCCGAGGTCCTTCCAGGGCAGCTTGCCCGGGTCGCGCTCGGCGAGGGCCTTGATGACCTTGCCGTCCACGGAGATGCCCTCATCGGTGACCTGCACGTCGGCGTCCAGACGACCGAGGATGCTGTCGTACTTCAGCAGGTGCGCCATCGTGGCGACGTCACCGAGGTCGTTGAACGCGACGATCTCGATGTCGTGGCCGCCAGCCCTCACGGCGCGGAAGAAGTTGCGCCCGATGCGGCCGAAACCGTTGACACCTACACGAACCGTCACGACGGACTCCTTGCGTTCAGTCTGGCAGTAACGACCCCACCCTATCTGGAGAACTGCGTCGCTGGTCACAGGGATAGTGAGTATCTCTGGATCGAGCCAGAAAAACAGGTCCTGATTAGGCCGTTCGGCGGCGCGAGGCGCGGAGCATCCAGAGGTAGGCGCTCAGCTCCTCCGCGGCCTCCGCGGCGGTGCGGCACGCCTCCGGACTGTCCTCGGTCGCGCCGCTGCCGACGACCGCCGTGATCCGCGCGAGCCACTCGTCGACGACCTCGCGGTCCCTCGGCGGCACGAGCGGCGAACTGTTCCCCTGGTTGTCCTGCCCCGTCATGGCGGAATCGTGTCCACGCCCCCGACAGCGGTTCAATACCCGGAAACAGCGGGTGTTACAGGTCGTTACACAGCGGTACGGTCACACCCCATGACGGCCATTGCCGCCTGCGTGACATGTGGGAACCCCCTCACCGAAGCCGCCGCGGGCCGGCGTTACTGCTCCAACGCGTGCCGCCAGCGCGCCTACCGCGAACGCACCTCGACGCGCGACGAGACGCCGCACGACTCGTCCGTGCCGCGGCCGCTCGACACGTTCGTCGGGCGCCGCGAGGAGCTCGCGGCACTGGCGCGGCTGGGCGCGGACCGCCTCGTCTCGCTGGTGGGTCCCGCGGGAGCGGGCAAGACCCGGCTGGCCGGGCAGCACGTGGCCCGACGTGCCGACCAGGTGTGGTGGGTCGCGCTGGCGCCGGTGTCCGACGTGGCGCAGGCGGTCCACCAGGCCGTGGGCGCGCGGCCGCTGCCCAGCCGCTCGGTGCGCGACGCGGTGGTCGCGGAGGTCGAGCGGCACCGGCGGCCGTTGCTGGTGCTCGACAACTGCGAGCACGTGCTGGCCGACGTCGCCGGCGTGGTGTCCGAGCTGCTCGACCGCTGCCCGCAGCTGCGCGTGCTGGTGACGTCCCGCGAGCCGTTGCGGCTGGCGGGCGAGCAGGTGTTCGCGGTCGGCGAGCTGGCCCTGCCGCCCGCGGACGCCGACGTGGCCGAGGCGCTGCGGCACGACGCGGTGGTGCTGTTCCGCGACCGCGCGGTGGCCGTGGACCGCTCGTTCGAGGTCGATCAGGCCACCGTCGCGGACGTCGTCGCGGTCTGCCGGTCGCTCGACGGCATGCCGCTCGCGATCGAGCTGGCCGCGCGGCGCATCACCGTCCTGTCCCCCGCCGACGTCCTCGCCCGGCTGGGCGACCGGCTCGCGCTGCTGACCGGCGGCCCGCGCGCGGCCGACGACCGCCACCGCACGCTGCGCGCCGCGATCGGCTGGAGCTACGACCTGCTCACGCCCGCCGAGCAGGCCGCGTGCCGCCGGCTCGCCGTGCTGGGGGTGCCGTTCGACCTGGGGGTGGCGAGCACGGTCTGCGCCGTGGACGACGCCCTGGACCTGCTGACGAGCCTGGAGCAGAAGTCGCTGCTGGTGGCCGACCGCGTCGGCGGGCACGTCTCGTTCCGCCAGCTCGAGTCCGTGCGTCTCTACTGCCACGAACGAGCCGTGGAGTCGGGCGACGTCTCTCTCGTGGCCGACCGCGTGGTCGAGTGGGTGTGTTCGGTCGTGGAGCCCGAGATCTCCCGCTTCTTCCCCTCGCCGCCGGTGGTGCTGCGCCTGGAGCGCAACGTCGGCCTGATCGAGCTGGCCGTGGCGCGGACCGCCGAGGTGAGCGACTGGCCCCGGCACGCGCTGGCCATCGTCGCCACGGCGTACACGTCGACGCCGCGCGGCCCGCGCGGTGCTCCCACCGAGCTGCTCCACAGCGCGTTGACCCGGCCGGTGCCCCCGGCCTACCGCAGCGTCCTGACCGCGCTCGCGGCCATGCACCACCGCATCCGCGGCGGCTGGGAGGTGACCCGGCGGTTCGCGCGGGAGTCGCTCGCGATCGAACGGGCCGACGCCGGCCGTCCCGGCACGCTGGCCCGCGCGCTGGAGGTCCTCGCCTCGGCCGAGGCGCACACCGGCAACCCGGAGGTGGCGTGGCGGCTCTTCGACGAGGCCGTGGAGCTCATGCGCGGCGCCGGCGACAAGCTCGCGCGCGGGGTGCTGCTCAACTCCTACGGCTGGACGCTGCTGCAGAACGGCGAACCGGAGCTGGCCGCGCCGCTCGTCCGCGAGTCGCTGACGCTGATGCGCCTGGCCGGGCTGCCGCACATGCTCAACTCGACGCTGCACACGTCCGGCGCGATCGCGTTGGCGCGCAAGGACCACGCCGAGGCGGTGGCGTTGTTCCGGGAGAGCCTGGAGGTGGGCTCGGAGCACCCCATGGACCAGTTCTACGACCTGGAGGGCCTCGCGCTGGGCCTGGTCGGGGTGGGCGCCGACGACGAACGCGCGGTGTCGCTGCTGACCGCCGCCTCCGTGGTGCGGGCCCGGTTCGACTTCCGCCCGGAGCCCTACTGGCAGGCGCTGCTCGACGAGGCCCGTGCCGTGTGCCGCGACCGCATCGCGGCGGGCCGGCTGCGCGCCGCCGAGTCGACCGGTGAGCGGATGTCGCTCGCGCAGGCCGTGTCCTACGCGCTGACCGCCCAGCTGGACGCGGGCGACGAGGACGGCGTGATCTCGGCGCGCGAGCTGCACGTCGCGACGCTGGTGGCCGAGGGCCTCACGAACCGCCAGATCGGGCAACGGCTGGGGATCTCGCCCCACACCGTCGCCCGTCACGTGACGCACGCCCGCTCGAAGCTGGGACTGCGGTCGCGGGCCCAGCTCGCCGTCTGGGCGGGCCGCCACGCGCCGCGGCCCGCGGCTACACCTCGGCTTCGAGCATCTCCGCCGTGACCGCGGACTCGGTGTCCGGCAGTCCCAGGTCCTTGGCCCGCTTGTCCGCCATGGCCAGCAGACGCCTTATCCGGCCGGCCACCGCGTCCTTGGTCATCTGCGGGTCGGACAGCTGGCCGAGCTCCTCGAGCGAGGCCTGCCGGTGCGCGAGCCGGAGCTGCCCCGCCGCGGCGAGGTGGTCCGGCGCCTCCGGGCCGAGGATCTCGAGCGCCCGCGCGACCCTGGCCGCCGCGGCGACCGCGGCCCGCGCGGACCGGCGCAGGTTGGCGTCGTCGAAGTTCGCGAGCCGGTTCGCGGTGGCGCGGACCTCGCGCCGCATCCGCCGCTCCTCCCAGGCCAGCACGCTGTCGTGCGCGCCGAGCCGGGTGAGCATGGCGCCGATCGCGTCGCCGTCCCGTATCACCACGCGCTCGGCCCCGCGGACCTCGCGCGACTTGGAGGCGATGCCCATCCGGCGGGCGGCGCCGACCAGGGCCAGCGCGGCCTCGGGACCGGGGCAGGTGATCTCGAGCGACGAGCTGCGCCCCGGTTCGGTGAGCGAGCCGTGCGCGAGGAACGCCCCGCGCCACGCCGCCTCGGCGTCGCACACGCCACCGGACACGACCGGGGCGGGCAGCCCGCGCACCGGGCGCCCGCGCGGGTCGAGCAGACCCGTCTGGCGGGCGAGCCCCTCGCCGTCCTTCACCACGCGGACGACGTAGCGGGTGCCCTTGCGCAGGCCGTTCGACTGGATCGTGAACACCTCGGCGTGGTGGCCGTAGAGCGCCTGGATCTCCTTGAGCAGCCTGCGGGCCGCCGACCCGAGGTCGAGCTCGGCCTCGACGACGACCCGGCCGGACACGATGTGCAGGCCACCGGCGAACCTGAGCAGCGAGGACACCTCCGCGCGGCGGCAACAGGTCTTGGATACCGCGAGCCTGCTCAGCTCGTCCTTGACCGCCGACGTCATCGCCACGGGCCTGTCCCTCCTGCTCCGGTCTCCTCGACCACCTGCCTCAGGCAACCGGCAAGCGCCTCCGGATCATGCCGTTCCGCGGCGTCCGGTGCGGCGATCTTCGCCAGATGTGTGCGCGCACCCAGTGCCGAGGCGGCTCGCGTCAACCGGTCCGGGGTGGGGACCGAGTCGACGTCCGCGATCACCGCGTCCACCTTCAGCTCGGGTGCGTGTTCGCAGACTACGTCCAAATGGCGCTCCGGAGAGAAACCGGCGGTTTCCCCCGGTTGGGGGACGAGATTGAGCACGAGGACCTTCGTGGCCTCCGTGCGCACCAGCGCGTCGTGCAGTTCGGGCACCAGCAGATGCGGCAACACGCTGGTGAACCACGATCCGGGGCCGAGTAGCACGAGATCGGCGTCAAGTACAGCCTGTACCGCTTCCGGACAGCCCACAGGTCGCCCGTTCGGGGCGGTGAGGCGAATGCGCTGCACGAGCCCAGGCGTGGTCGCGATGGCGACCTGCCCGCGGATGCGCCGGACGTCGGTCTCGTCCTCGTCGAGGCCGGTCACGTCAGCCTCGATGTCGAGCGGGTCGTTCGACATGGGCAGCACCCTGCCCGTGACGCCGAGGAGCCTGCTCGTGAGGTCGAGCACCGCGACCGGGTCGCCGAGCTGCTCGAGCAGCCCGGCGATCACCAGGTTGCCGACCGCGTGACCGGCGAGGGCACCCGTGCCGCCGAAGCGGTGCTTGAACAGCGACGTCCAGAGCCTGCTCGACTCGTCCTCCCCCGCCAGCGCCGCCATGGCCTTGCGCAGGTCGCCCGGCGGCAGCAGGTCGGCGAGCTCACGCCGGAGCCGCCCGGAGGACCCCCCGTCGTCCGCGACGGTCACCACGGCCGTCACGTCGCCGGTGACCTTCCGCAGCGCGGTCAGCGTCGCGTGCAGCCCGTGCCCGCCACCCAAAGCAACAGCTTTCAACTTCGTCACTCACGTCCCAGATCCCTGTGCACGACCTTCACGGCCATGCCGTCCTCGCTGGCGAGCCTCGCGGCCAGCTCCTCGCTCAGGGCCACACTGCGGTGCTTGCCACCCGTGCAGCCGATCGCGAGCGTGAGGTAGCGCTTGCCCTCACGCCGGTACCCGGCGCCGATCAGCCTGAGCAGCTCGTGGTACCGGTCAAGGAACTCGTCGGCGCCTTCCTGGGACAGCACGTAGTTGCGCACCTCACCGTCGAGACCGGTCTGCTCGCGCAGTTCCGGGATCCAGAACGGGTTGGGCAGGAACCGCACGTCCATGACGAGGTCGGCGTCCATCGGCAGCCCGTACTTGTACCCGAAGCTCAGCACGGTGACCCTGGTCCGCGACGCGGCCTCGGTGCCGAAGGTGTCCTCGATCTTGGCCCGCAGCTGGTGCACGCTGAGGGCGCTCGTGTCGAGCACCAGGTCGGCTTCCTGCTTGAGCGGCGTGAGCAGGATCCGCTCGGCCTCGATGCCGTCCTGCAGCCGCCCGTCCCCCTGCATCGGGTGACCGCGGCGCACGGCCTCGAACCGCCGGATCAGCACGGCGTCGGTGGCCTCGAGGAACAGCACGCGCGGCTTGTACCCGCGGGCGTCGAGGTCCTTGATGATGGCGGACAGGTCCTCCGTGAACGCGCGGCTGCGCACGTCCATGACGACGGCGACCCTGGTGATGGCCCCGCGCGCCTGGGCGCCGAGCTCGACCATGGTGGCGATGAGTTCCGGGGGCAGGTTGTCGACGACGAACCAGCCGAGGTCCTCCAGGCACTTGGCCGCGGTGCTGCGGCCCGCACCGGACAGCCCGGTCACCACGGCGACTTCGATGCCGGACTTCTCCGCGTTCACAACTACGACTCCGTTACCTGTTCATGAGCGCGTGGACGCTCTCGTGTGGGTCAGCTTCGGCGTGGGGACGCGACGGGGCGCGCCCGGTGTGAGTCTCCACTGCGACCGCCCTCCCGCGCGGCAGGTTCGGCATTCGGGGCAGGCGTGCCGTGGCCGCGATCACGCTCCGGGGACCTTCGGGGGTGGCGTGCGGGGCAGGTGGGGGCGGTGGGGTTGGCGTTGCGGCCGGGGGGTGGGAGTGGTGGGGGCGGCGAGTTGGCTGGGGCGAGTGGGCCGGGGCGGGTGGGCCGAGGCGGGTGGGCAAGGCGGTGGGCCGGGGCGGTGGGCCGGGTGGGGTTGGCGTTGCGACCGGGGGTGGTGGGGGCGGCGGGCCGGCCGGGGTGAGTGGGGGTGGAGGGTCGGCCGTGGCCGGTGGGGCCGGCGAACCGGCCGAGAACGATGGGGCCGAGCGATCGGTCGCGACCGATGAGGCCGGCGGACCGGCTGCCACCGGCGCCCCGACGAGCCGACCGCAACCGGCGGGCCGGCTGCCGCCGGCGAGACCAGCGGGCCAACCGCAACTGGTGGCCCGGCCGCAACTGGCTGTCCGCCCGCAACTGGCGGGCCGCCCGCAACTGGCGGGCCGACCGCAACTGGCGGGCCGACCGCAACTGGCGGGCCGACCGCAACTGGCGGCCCGACCGCGCCCGGCGGGACTGCCGAGGGAGGTGTGACCACCGAGCCGCTCCCACGGCTCCGGCACCCCGGTCCTCCCCCGCGCCAGCACTCAACACCCCCGCACCTGCACCTGCACCCGCACCTGCGCCCGAACCAGCACCCGCACCCGCACCAGCACCCGCGCCAACAACACCTGCGCCCGCGCCCGCACCAACCCCGGCACCCGCGCGGCCGTCAGGCCTTGCCCTCCGCCGACGCCAGGCTCGCCACCACGGCCTCGGCCGTGCGCCGGCCCACGCCGGGCACGCCGCTGATCTCGTCCACGGTGGCCTGCTTCAGCTTGCGGACCGAGCCGAAGTGCTTGAGCAGCGCGGCCTTGCGGGTCTCGCCGAGGCCCGGCACGTCGTCCAGCTCCGAGGCGATCATGCGCTTCGACCGCTTCTGGCGGTGGTAGGCGATGGCGAAGCGGTGGGCCTCGTCGCGGACCCGTTGCAGCAGGTACAGGCCGTCGCTGCTGCGGGGCAGGATCACCGGGTCCGGTTCACCGGGGACCCAGACCTCCTCCAGCCGCTTGGCCAGGCCCACCACCGCCACGTCGGTGACGCCCAGTTCGGCGAGGACGTCGGCCGCCGCCGCCGCTTGGGGGCCCGCGCCGTCGACCACCAGCAGGTTGGGCGGGTAGGCGAACTTGCGGGGCTTGCCGGTGTCCGGGTCGATGCCCGGGTTGGGGCCGCCGGAGGCCGTCTCGCGGAGCATCGCCTGGAAGCGGCGCCGGACCACCTCGGCGATCGAGGCGACGTCGCCCTCGGTCGCCGCCTCGCGCAGGGCGAAGCGGCGGTACTCCGACTTGCGGGCCAGACCGTCCTCGAAGACGACCAGCGAGGCCACCACGTCCGTGCCCTGGACGTGGCTGATGTCGATGCACTCGATGCGCAGCGGGGCCGTGTCCAGCGCCAGCGCGTCCTGCAGCTCCTGCAGGGCGGCGGAGCGGGCCGTCAGGTCGCCCGCGCGGCGCATCTTGTGCTGGGCGAAGGCCTCGGAGGCGTTGCGCGCCACCGTGTCCATCAGCGCGCGCTTGTCGCCGCGCTGGGGGACGCGCAGGACGACGCGGGAGCCGCGTTGCTCGGAGAGCAGGTCCTCCAACGCCGGCGCGTCGTCGGGCAGGACGGGCACCAGCACCTCGCGCGGGGTGCTCTCGGTCTCGTCGCCGTAGAACTGCATGATGAACTGGTCGACGATCGCCGCGTCGTCGACGGCCTCCACCTTGTCGAGCACCCAGCCGCGCTGGCCGCGCACCCGGCCGCCGCGCACGTGGAAGACCTGGACCGAGACCTCCAGCTCGTCCTGCGCGAACGCCATCACGTCCGCGTCCGTGCCGTCGCCGAGCACGACGGCCTGCTTCTCCATCGCGCGGCGCAGCGCGCCCAGGTCGTCGCGCAGCCGGGCGGCCCGTTCGAACTCGAGGGCCTCCGAGGCGGCGGACATCTCGCGTTCCAGCCGGCGGACCATGTGGTCGGTCTTGCCGGCCAGGAAGTCGCAGAAGTCGAGCACGATGTCGCGGTGCTCGTCGGCGGAGACCTTGCCGACGCACGGCGCCGAGCACTTGTCGATGTAGCCGAGCAGGCACGGGCGCCCGATCTGGTTGTGGCGCTTGAAGACCCCCGCCGTGCACGTGCGCGACGGGAACACCCGCAGCAGCAGGTCGAGCGTCTCGCGGATCGCCCACGCGTGCGCGAACGGGCCGAAGTACCGCACGCCCTTCTTGCGCGGGCCGCGGTACACGTGCAGCCGCGGGTACTCCTCGTGCAGCGTCACCGCCAGCACCGGGTACGACTTGTCGTCGCGGTACCGGACGTTGAAGCGCGGGTCGAACTCCTTGATCCAGTTGTACTCGAGCTGCAGCGCCTCGACCTCGGTGGTCACGACGGTCCACTCGACGGAGGCCGCCGTCGTCACCATCTGGCGCGTGCGCGGGTGCAACCCGGAGATGTCGGCGAAGTAGGAGTTCAGCCTGCTGCGCAGGCTCTTCGCCTTGCCGACGTAGACGACCCGGCCGCCGGCGTCGCGGAACTTGTAGACGCCGGGGGCCTCGGGGATCGTGCCCACCGCGGGGCGGTACGTCGAGGGATCAGCCACGCCGTCAAGACTATCGACGGGGTCTGACAAAACCGGAAAGGGTCAGGTCAGGACCACCTGGTCGCCGTCGACCTTCACCGCGACCGACTTCAGGCCGGTCGTCGCGGGGCCCTTCTTGACCGAGCCGTCGGCCGGGGAGAACTGGCTGCCGTGCGAGGGGCAGGTGATGGTGCCGCCGGTCGGTTCCGCGACGATCGAGCCCTGGTGCGGGCACGTCGCGTCGTAGGCCTTGACCTCGGTGGCGGACACGCGGGCCACGACGATCTTCTTGCCACCGGGGCCGTCGACCACGGCACCGCCGCCCTCGGGGACGTCGGCCAGCGCGACGAGCGCGCCGCCGGCGGAGCCGGAGGATCCCGACGTGGGCGTGGAGCCGCCCTGGGCCGGCGTGGTGGGGCTGGTGCCCGTCGACGAACCGGAGCTGCACGCCGTCACGAGGCCGCTGGGCACCGCGAGGGCGACCACGATTCCGCACAGCGCCGTCCGCCTGCCGACCGGGCTTTCGGTGTTCACGACCGTTCCTCCGTGGTGGTGGGTGTTCGGGGTCACACCACAGCATTACGCGACGAGAACGGCGAAAGTTCAGCGCGGAACAGGATGCACAGCAAACGCACAGGTCTCAGGAGAGGACCAGATCCTCACCCGAAAGTGAGATCGCGACCTCGGTCAGTCCGGAAGTCGCAGGTCCTTTGCGGACGGCTCCCGAGGCGGGGTCGAACGTGCTGCCGTGCAGCGGGCAGGTGATCACCCCACCGGCTGGCGGGTTCACGAACGAGCCAACGTGCGGACACGCGGGGTTGAACGCCCGGAATTCACCCGACCGGGGCTGCACGACGAGCAGCTGGGCGTTGCCGGGCATGTCCACCAGCACGCCGCTGCCCACCGGCACGGAGGCGGCGGAGGTCACGCGGTCCCCGGCGCGGGCGGTGCCGGCACCGCCCGTCTTGCGGGGCGCGGGCTCGCCGCAGGCGCTCAAGGCAGCAGCGACGAGTCCGCACATCAACACCGAACGTCGGTTCACGAGCACCGATTATCGGCGCTGGTCCTCCGCGGCGGCCGTCCGGGCCAGCGCGAGCACCGCCGTGAACGGCGGGAACCAGTGCCGCGAGTGCGACGGCGGGTTCGCCCACCGCAGCGATCCGTACCTGGTCATCGTGGGCGGAAGGGCGATCCGGTGGGGTGAGCGCACGAACTGGACCTCCGGTGGCGCCTTCAGGTGCGTCGGCAGCAACGCCACCAGCTCCGCCAGGAAGATCCAGTGTTCGCGGGGTCCGGGGATCACGGTGACGGGTCCGGCGAGCATGCGCGACTTGAGGTCGGCCAGGACGCGCGACCCGATGCGCGCCGGCATGGCCAGCGCCGTGGTCGCGGGCCCGAGCGGCAGGAACACCCCCTGCTCGGTCACCGACACCTGCCAGCCGAGCAACCGGTAGCCGGCGACGGCCTCCCCGATCGCCCGTCCGTGTCCCCTGTTCTGTGGGATCCCGGCACTCCCCGTGCCGGTTTCCGCGGTCGTGAGGCTCATCGGCGGTGGTCCTCCCCGTTGGTGGGTCAGGCACTGGTCAGGCCACGGGGGTCGTCCCGCCCCTGACGATGTGCAGGGTGCGTCGCAGATCACGCCAACACCACTCGGGTGCTGCATGAGCGTCATGCAACCGGCGTATGAAGCCCATCCGCCGCACGGTGCACCAGGCACTGCGACACGCGAATCCATTACGTCTTATGCATGAGATGGATGGACTGTCGATCACGGCTCCGTACACTTGGAAGACGCTCAGTGACGGGGGCGAGGCCGATGGATACCGCGAGACCCAGATCCAGACGCGCTTGCCCGTGTGGAGCGTTCATCGCCGCCGACAACACCGATCGGCTGTGCCACCGCTGCCGCCGCAACGCCCGCTCCGGCGTGCACGGCCCTCCCGAGGTCCCGAACGACTTCTGGGACCACCCCGCGATCGCGGCCGCGTGCACCGACCGCGACATGGGCGCCCTGATCTCCGCGTACCGGCACCACCCCCAGCACCTGAGCCGCGTCACCCAGGACCGCATGGCGGCGTGGCTCGGCATCAGCCAGGCGCAGCTCTCGCGTTACGAGTCGGGCGAGAACCAGATCGACCGCCTCGACCGGCTGCGCCACTTCGCGCAAGTGCTGGGCGTGCCGGGCGAGCGACTGTGGTTCGACCGGGTCGTCATCCCAGCTCAGG
This sequence comes from Lentzea sp. NPDC060358, assembly GCF_042725365.1. NCBI lineage: Bacteria > Bacillati > Actinomycetota > Actinomycetes > Pseudonocardiales > Pseudonocardiaceae > Lentzea > Lentzea sp. NPDC060358. The sequence goes on from NZ_JBHXCW010000031.1 coordinate 25,941, forward strand.
TGGGCTCCCCCGACACGGGCCCGCCAGACGTGCTCGCCGCCCCCTGGGAGGCGACGAGCATTGCCCGTTCGGTCGAGGAGACGGCGAGGAGCGACTTGGCGATCAGCAGACGAGCGGCGCTCACAGGAGCCGCCGCGGTGACGGTGGGATCCGCACTGGTCGAGCCCTTGCAGCGGTGGTTGCACCCCCTGCAGAACCTGTCCAGGTGGTCGTCGCACTCGGCGATCAGCGCGGAGGAGCTCGAGGCGCTGCAACACGTGGCCGACGGCCTGCGGGGCTGGGGCGGCCGGGGAGGGTACGGACTCGCGCGCAAGGCGGTGCTGGGCCAGCTGGACGAGCTGGCCGAGCGGCTCCAGCGCGCGCCCGCGGGCCCCACGACGGAGAAGGCGTTCTTCATCGGCGCCGAACTGTCGAAGGTCGCGGCGAGCATGTCGTTCGACGCGGGCCTGCACAACGCGGCCCAGCGCTACTACGTGCTGGCCATCCGCATGGCCAAGGCCGGCCACAACGACGGCTTCGCGGCCCTGTGCCTCGCGGCCATGGCGAGGCAGATGTTCGACCTGGGCCGCCCGGAGGACGGCCTGGAACTGGTCCAGCTGGGCCAGTACGGCACCCGCCGCACGGGCACGCCGACGCTGAAGGCGCTCCTGCTGACCCGCGAGGCCTGGGCCTACGCCCAGATGGGCAAGACCCGCGAGTTCCACCAGGCGGTGGGCATGGCCCAGGACAGCTTCGCCCAGCGCGAGGCCGGCAACGAGCCCCGCTACCTGCACAGCTTCGACGAGGCCGAGCTGGAGGGCGTGATCGGCGCCCGCTGCCGCGACCTCGCCATGCACGACCCCACCCAGGCCGTGCACGCCGAACAACACATCCGGCGGGCACTGCAACTGCGAGACCCGTCGAAGCTGCGCAACCGCGCCTTCGACGTGATCGGACTGGCGCGCACCAAGATGGTCGCGGGAGACCCGGAGGCGGCGTGCGGCTTGATCAACGAGGTCCTGCCGACGGCGGCGAAGCTCTCCTCGGGCCGGGTCCTGCGCAAGCTGGAGGACTTCGCGAAGGAGGCGGCGCGACACCGCCACATCCCCGCCGTGCAGGACACCCGCGACGCGATCAGAGCAATCAGGACGGCCTGATGCGAGTGGGCATCACCGGGCACAGCAACCTGGTCCCCGAATGCGTCCCGGCGGTCCAGGCAGCCCTCACGGAGCTCCTGGACCACCTGGACCGCCCCCTGGTGGGCGTGACGTGCCTGGCACCGGGCGCCGACCAGGTCTTCGCACGGGCGGTCCTGTCCCTGGGCGGCGAGGTGGAGGTGGTCCTCCCGGCCCTGGACTACCGGGAACGCCTGAAGCCGCACCAGCTGGCGGACTACGACGAACTCCGCGCCGCCGCCACGGTGGTCAGCGTCCTCCCGCACATGTCGAGCGGGCGCCTGGCGTACGTGGCGGCGAACGAACGCATGCTCGCCTCGGTGGAGCTGCTGGTGGCGGTGTGGGACGGCGTACCGGCACAGGGCAAGGGCGGCACGGCGGACGTGGTGGAGCAGGCGAGGGCGAGCGGCGTGCCGATCGAGGTCGTCTGGCCCCCGGAGGCGAAGCGGAAGTCGTGACGAGGGCGAGCACCGGCGAGCCCCGAGCGTGAAACGAAGGTTCGGGTGGGGTCCCCGTCACGAGGACCCCACCCGAACCGCACCACCCGTGGAGCACGCGGCAGGAACCCGGGCAACTAGGCCGAGCGAGCGAAGTTCGTCGGCAACCGGACCAACTCCGCCCACCGGTCTAGCTCGCTCCACCCCCGTTGATCACGATTTCTGGGCATGGCAGCCGATCCGTTCGCCCGCCTGGCCGACCGCCAGCAGTCTCTGCGAACAGCCCTGCGAGCCCTCCACGCCGCGGGCCCGGGCAGCCCGGACTTCCCCTCCCTGCTGGCCGCGACGGACCAGGAGGTCCACGCCGTCGTCCAGGCCAGGAGGGACGCCGAGGCGGCCAGGCTGGCCACCCCGAACCGCGTGACGGCGGCGGCGACCACCGCGGCGGCGCTGATCGTCGCGGTGGGCTGGTTCGACGGCTGGTCCCTGCTCTCGCTGCTCCTGGCGGTGGCCACGGCCGCGGCGGTCCTCGTCGACCCGGTGGGCGCGAAACCGTGGGAGCCACGAGCGCGGACCGCGGCGATCACGGCGGCACTCGCGGCCACCCTGCTCACCCCGATCGCGCACGGCTGGGCGTCGGTGGTCACCGCCGCCGGGATCGCCTGGTGGGCTTGGAGGACGCGCACGTGAACATCGACCCGCTCAAGGCGCTGGAAGACCGGCTCGACCGTCTCAAGAAGGACGTGCAGTCGCTCGCCGCGCGCGTCGACGACAGTCAAACCGAAGCGGCGCAACGACAACTGAGCGCGGCGAACCAGATCAGGGACACCACCAGGAAGCTGTCCAGGACCGACGACCGGGTCAGCGAGCTGGCCGAGAGCGTCCACCGCCTCGAACGGCTGCTGGTGGCCGTCAACCGCAAGGTCAGGGCCGGCAGCACGGAGAGGGCCGACTTCGAGACCTGGCCGGAGATCGGCGACCAGCAGCTGTCCCGGATCAGCGCGGGCCAGGAAGCCTACGCGCGCAAGACCTTCACGCCGCAGGAAGCCAAGCAGGCCCGCAAGGCCGTCGCCGAGTACGACGAGAACGCACGCGAGGCCATCGACGCGGCCGAGGCGCTCACGCACCTGCCGGCGAACGCGGAAGCGTTGTGGCGCAAGAACTACAAGCAGTGGCACCGCCTGACCACGCAGACGAGACCGGAGCTCCCGGACGACGACACGCACGCCAGGGACACCGCTGCCAAGTCGGCGGGCAACACGGCGATAGCCGAAGTGCGGCAGCACATCCGCACCCGCATCGAGGACGCGGTCGCCCGGGACCTCCTGTTCCCGGCGTGGTTCGAGAACGCGCTCGGGCCGGCCGCACCGCCCGGCAGGGCGGACGACTGGCTCTACACGGCGACGGACGTGGTGCTGTACCGCTTGCTGCACAACGTGAACAGCCCCGCGGACGCGTTGGGCCCGGCACCCCTCGAGGAGGGGCACCGCAAGACCCTGCACGACCGTCTCGCGGCCGAGTGCGCGGAGCACCGCAGGGCGTGAGCGAACTCGGGCAGGGCGCCTCTGCCCGAGCACTCACCTACGCCAGCTCGAGGCTGAACCGCTGCTGCTCAGCGTCCACCGCGAGCACCTTGACCTGCACCGAGGAACCCACCTCGGCCTGCCGGCCGTGCAGGAGCCCGTGTGCACCGGCGGGGTGCTCGACGAAGGAACCGAAGGGAACGGTCGAGACGACCTTTCCCGAGAAGACATCACCAACGTTGGGAAGCATTGCGCATCACCTCCTCTCCCGTGCGCGTTGTCCCTGAGAGGCACAGCGCGCGGGCTGGAGGGGCCCTGATCAAGTCAGGGCCGGGCAACCGTTCCGCTCACGGCACGAGGCCGACCCGGCAGTCATGCCGTGAACCTTAGCCACCACCGGCCGTCGTCCGCAATGGAATCTAGACTTCCCCCATGCTGGAGACGTCCGCACGGCTGCTGAAGCTGCTGTCCCTGTTGCAGGTGCGGCGCGACTGGACGGGCCCGGAGCTCGCGGGCCGGCTCAGCGTCGACGTGCGCACGATCCGCCGCGACGTCGACAAGCTGCGCAGCCTCGGCTACCCCGTCACGTCGCTGCCCGGTGCGACCGGCGGCTACCAGCTCGGCGCCGGCGCGGAGCTCCCGCCGCTGCTGCTCGACGACGACGAGGCGGTGGCCGTCGCGGTCGGGCTCAGGACGGCGGCGAACGGGACGGTCGCGGGCATCGAGGAGACGTCGGTCCGCGCGCTCACCAAGCTGGAACAGGTGCTGCCCGCCCGGTTGCGCAGGCGGGTGCAGGCGCTCCAGACGCACACCACCGCCCTGACCGCGGCCGGTCCGACGGTCGACCCCGAGACGCTCACGGTCATCGCCGCCGCCTGCCGCGACCACCAGCAGCTGCGGTTCACCTACGCCTCGACGCGCGGCGAGCCGGCGAAGCGCCTCGTCGAACCCCAGGGGCTCGTGCACACCGGCAGGCGGTGGTACCTCGTCGCCTGGGACGTGTCCAAAGAGGACTGGCGCACGTTCCGCGTCGACCGCGTCACCACCGAACCGGTGCCCGCCGCGCGCTTCCCGCCCCGCGAACCGCCGGCGGAGAGCCTCGGCGAGTTCGTGTCGCGGCAGGTGGCGTCGAGCGTCTACACCTACCAGGCCGTGCTCACGGTCCGGGCGCCGCTGCGGACCGTCGCGGAGCGCACGTCGCCGATGTCGGTGTCGCTGGAACCGGTCGACGACCACTCGTGCCTCGTGCGCACGGGTGCCGAGGCGCTCGACCGGATCGTGTTCTACCTGCTGTACCTGGACCTCGACTTCGAGGTGCACGAACCGCCGGAGCTCCGCACGCGCGTGGCGACGCTCGTGGACCGGCTCCGGAACTCGATTGGAGCGCAAGGGTGACGGTGGACTTCGAGACCGCGGCGCACCCGTTCCGCCGGGAGCTGCTCGCGCACTGCTACCGGATGCTCGGCTCGCTGCACGACGCCGAGGACCTGGTGCAGGAGACGTACCTGCGCGCCTGGAAGTCCTACGGCGCGTTCGAGGGCCGTTCTTCCGTGCGCACCTGGCTCTACAGGATCGCGACGAACGCCTGCCTCACCGCGCTCGACAGCCGCGCCAGGCGGCCGCTGCCGTTCGACCTCTCGCCGGGCGCGACGGAGCACGACGTCCTCACCCAGGACCACGAGATCCCGTGGCTGGAGCCGTTCCCGACCGACCCGGCGGCCATCGTCACCGAACGCGAGTCGACCCGGCTCGCGTTCGTCGCGGCGCTGCAGCACCTCCCGCCGCGGCAGCGCGCGGTGCTGCTCCTGCGCGACGTGCTGCGGCTCAGCGCCGCCGAGACCGCGGACGAGCTGGAGATGACGGTCGCGGCCGTCAACAGCGCGCTGCAACGGGCGCACGCGCAGCTGGCGGACCTGTCCGAGGACGAGGTCGTCGAACCGGCGGACGCCAAGCCGCTGCTCGACCGGTGGGTGAAGGCGTTCGAGGCCAAGGACATCCCGGCGATCATCGGCATGTTCGCCGAGGACGTCGTCTGGGAGATGCCGCCGTTCCCGCAGTGGTACCGGGGCCCGGACATGGTCGCGTGGCACCTCGCGAACCAGTGCCCCGCGGTGCCGCACGGCGCCCGCATGATCGCCGTCGAGGCCGGTGGCCGGCCCGCCTACGGCCTGTACCTGCGGGAGGAGGACGGCGTGTTCCGGCCGTTCAACCTCCAGGTGCTGGAGATCGGGAAGGACCGGATCACGCGCGTCTCGTCGTTCTTCGACCTCACGCTGTTCGAGAAGTTCGGGCTGCCCTCAACGGCCTGACCCGGCCCAGCCGCGGTAGGCGTCCACGTCGACGTTGCTGCCGCACAGGACGGTGACGACGTGCCGTCCGGCGAACCGGTCCGGATCCTCGAGCACGGCGGCGATCCCGAGCGCCGCCGACGGTTCGGCGACGAGACCCGCGTGGTCGAGCAGCGCCCTCATCCCGGCGACGATCGACGCCTCCTCGACGAGCACGGCGTCGTCGGCGACGAGCAGCAGGTCGGCCAGCACCTCCGGGATCGGCCGCCGCCCCGCGACGCCGTCGGCGATCGTGACGGCGGTGCCGGTGGTGACGACCCGCCGTGCGCGCCAGGACAGCGTCATCGCCGGGGCGCCCGACGGCTGGACGCAGATCACCTCGACGCCGGCGGCGAGGGCCTTCAGCACGTGCCCGACACCGGTGGCCATCGCCCCGCCGCCGAGCGCGACGAGGACGGCGTCGAACGGCCCGGCCTCCGCCGGTTCCAGGCCGATGGTTGCCGCGCCCTCGCAGGTCTCGATGTCCAGGCTGTCCTCCAGCAACCGGATGCCGTCCCGCGCCGCGATGGCGGCCGCGCGGTCGCGTGCCCGCTCGTGGTCGCCGTCGACCAGCTCCAGCCGGGCGCCCAGGGCGCGGACGCGGTCGAGCTTCGCGGGCGTCGCCCGCCGGGAGGCGACGACGGTGACGTCGAGCCCGCGGCGCCGCCCGGACCAGGCGGCGGCCTGCCCGAGGTTGCCGGCGCTCGCGCACACCAGCGCCCGCTCCCCCGCCGCGGCGAGGCCGCTCGCGACCAGCTCGGCGCCCCGGCCCTTGAAGCTGCGCACCGGGTTCGCCGTCTCGAGCTTGATGCTCACCGCGCACCCGAGGACGGGGTCGAGCGCCTCGCACCGGTACAGCGGGGTGTCGAGGAAGACCGGGTCGATCAGCCCGCGGGCCGACCGGATCCGGGTGAGGTCGAGCCGCGTGTGCCGCACGACACCGCACCCTGGTGCGGTGACCACAATCCTCACCGGGTTCTGCGCGGCCCGGGTGGACGCCTCGCGGCACCTCCCCCGCCCCCCGTACCACCAGTACGAGGATGCGGGGGGAGGCACCACGATGCATCGCCCTGGACCGTGCACAACCCGGCAAGGGTTCGTGGCCACCGCACTAGTGCCACAGATCTGTAGCCTTGCTAAGCATGTCCTGGGGGTTGCTGGCGGTCGCGGGGATCGTCGTCGCGTGCGGGGGCCTGCTGCAGGGCCTGATCGGCTTCGGCCTGGCCCTGGTCGCCGTGCCGCTGCTCGCGCTGCTCGACCCGGCGCTCGTCCCGGTGCCCGTGCTGGTGGTCGCGAGCGCGCACGCGGTGATGTCGCTCGCGAGGGAGTTCGGGCACGTCGACTGGCGCGGGGTCGGCTGGGCGATGCTCGGCCGCCTGCCGGGCACCGCCGTCGGGATCTGGATCGTCGACTCGCTCGACCAGAAGAGCTTCAGCGTCGTCGTCGGCGTCGCGGTCCTCGCCTGCGTGCTGCTGTCGCTGGTGTCGTGGCAGCCGCGGCCCACACCGGGGTCGCTGGTGACGGCCGGCGTCGCGAGCGGCTCGTTCGGCACGGCCACGTCGATCGGCGGGCCGATGATCGCGCTGGTCTACCAGAACGAGGAGGGCCCGCAGGTCCGCGCGACCCTGGCGGCGTTCTTCACGCTCGGGTCCGTCACGTCGATCATCGGGCTCACGATCGCGGGCACCGTCACCGCGGCGAAGCTGTGGAGCGGGGTGCTGCTGATCCCGTTCCTGGTGGCCGGGTTCCTGCTCTCCACGCCACTGCGCCGGCGCTTCGACGCCAAGGGCATCAGGACGCCCATGCTGGTCGTCGCGGGCGCCAGCGCAGTGGTGCTCATCGTGCGGAGCGCGCTCCTCTAGTCACGCGAACGGCTGCACGTTCGGCTGGAACACCTGGCCGTCGGCGGGTGCCACGAGGTCGACCAGGTACTTCGCCACGACGGCGTCGGCCGCGGCCGAGCGGCCCAGGATGCAGTGGCCGAACGAGTCGACGCTGACCAGCCGCGCGTTGCCGAGCTGCTTGGCCATGCGCTGCGCGAACACGTACCGCGTCGCCGGGTCGTAGTAGTTGCCCACGACCAGGACGGGGTTCGGCGTCCTGCGGTTCCACGGGCCGATCCACCGGTCGGGGTTGCGCGTCGGCCAGGTCGAGCACGCCAGCAGGTCGGACGCGGCCTGGTAGCGGCCGAACGTGGGCGACTGCTCCTCCCACTTCGCCGCGGTCGTCGCCCAGTTCTTGTTCGTGCGGGCGAACGGCTTGTCGGTGCAGTTGACCGCGTAGTACGAGTCGTCGGCCGTGTACGGGGTGTCCGGCAACGGGTCGACGTCGACGCGGCCACCGCCGTTGCCGAGCAGTGCCGGGAGGTCGACGGTCTGCACGGCGGACGTCATCGGCGCCGGGTTCAGCGCGTTGTGGATCGACTGCAGCCACGCCACCAGCGCGGCGAAGCGCGGCACGGAGTACAGGTCCCCGGCCACCCGGCTGACCACGTCGGCCAGCGTCACCGGGGCGCCGCCGGGCAGCGTGACGGGTCCGCTTGCCAACGCCTTCTTCATGTCCTCGAACTTCTGGCGAGCGCCACCGGCGAACGCGCACTTCTCGACGCCCGCGCTGTCACAGCGCTTGAGCATCGCGTCGAGGGCGATCTCGAAGCCCTGCGCGCGTTGCCGGTCGTACTCGGCGCCGTTGGTCAGGCGCAGCTGCGGGTCGACGTTGCCGTCGATCACGATCGCGCGCGACTTGGCCGGGAAGATGTTCGCGTAGGTGGAGCCGATCAGCGTGCCGTAGGAGAAGCCGACGAAGTTGAGCTGCTCGTCCCCCACGGCTTCGCGCATCACGTCGAGGTCGCGGGCGACGGCCTCGGTCGACATGGTGTTCAGCAGCGGTCCGGCGTTGATCCGGCAGTAGTCGGTGTAGGCCTTGGCGGTCCGGATGGTGGTGCCGATCTCCTCCCGCGTGATCGGCAGCGCGGACCAGCCCTCGTTGACCGCGTCGGCCTCCTCCTGCGTGCGGAAGCAGCGCAACGGCGCGCTGCGCGCCACACCGCGCGGGTCGAAGCCGACGACGTCGAACCGGTCGAGGACCGAGGCGGGGAAGTAGTTCTTCGCGATGGCGCCGCGGATCAGGCCGGAACCGCCGGGGCCGCCGGGGTTGAGGAAGATCGTGCCGATCTTGCGGGACGGGTCGTTCGCCGGCCGCCTCATCATGGCGATGCCGGTCTTCTCGCCGCGCGGGCGGGAGTGGTCGACGGGCACCTCCTGGACCGCGCAGCCGAGCCGGGCGCGTTCCTCGGGCGTCACGGTGGCGGGAAGCGAGGCGAGAACGTCCTCCGCGCACTGCCCCCAGGCAGCGGGTCCGGCGGCGGGGGCCTGGGCGGACGCGGTGCCCTGGCCGGAGACGACGGTGCCGAGCGCGAGAACCCCCGCGAGCACGACACGCACAGTTGCAGGTGATGACGTCACGCGTGCACCTCATCACCGCCGGTGCATCGTTTGTACCCGTCTTTCGGAGGTTTCCCGGGGGTGGCAGCACGCCACCCCCGGGATCACCGGACTAGAACGGTTGCGCGTTCGGCTGGTAGACCGAGCCGTTCACGGGAGCGGTGAGGTCGACGAGGTACCTCGTCACCGCCGCGTCCGCACCCGCCGAGTCACCGAGGATGCAGTGCCCGAACGCGTCCACGCTGATCAGCCGCGCGTTGCCGAGCTGCTTCGCCATGCGCTGCGCGAACAGGTACTGCGTCGCCGGGTCGTAGTAGTTGCCCACCACGACGACCGGGTTCTTGGTCTTGCGGTTCCACGGGCCGATCCAGCGGTCCGGGTTGCGCGCCGGCCACGTCGGGCAGGTCAGCAGGTCCGAGGCGGCCTGGTAGCGGCCGAACGTCGGCGACTCCTTCTCCCACTTCGCCGCAGTCGCCGCCCAGTTCTTGTTCGTGCGCGCGAACGGCTTGTCGGTGCAGTTCACGGCGTAGTAGGAGTCATCAGCCGTGTAAGGCGTCTCGGGCAGCGCGCGCACATCCGCGCGGCCGCCGAGGTTGCCGATCACCGGAACGTCCACAACGGACTGAACGCCGAGCGACGCGGCCGACGGGTTCTGCGCGACGTGGATCTGCTGCAGCCACGCCGTCAGGGCCTTGAACGTCGACGGGCTGTAGAGGTTGCTCGACGTGCGGCCGACGACGTCGGTCAGCGTCACCTGGCTGCCGTCGGGCAACGTCGTCGGTGCCTTGCGCAGGTTTTCCCGGATGGTGTCGAACTTCTTGCGCGCGCCACCGGCGAACGCGCACTTCTCCGCACCGGCGCTGTCGCAGCGCTTGAGCATCGCGTCGAGCGCGATCTCGAAGCCGCGGGCGCGCTCGCGGTCGTACTGCGCGCCGTTGGTCAGGCGCAGCTGCGGGTCGACGTTGCCGTCCAGCACCAGGGCACGCGACTTCGCCGGGAAGATGTTCGCGTAGGTCGCGCCGAGCAGCGTGCCGTAGGAGAAGCCGACGTAGGTGAGCTGGCGGTCACCGACGGCCTCGCGCATGACGTCGAGGTCGCGCGCGACGGCCTCGGTCGACATGTGGTTCAGCAGCGGGCCCGCGTTGATGCCGCAGTAGTCCGTGTAGGCCTTGGACTGCCGCAGGGAGCTCGCGATTTCCTCCTTGGTGATCGGCAGCGCGAACCAGCCGTCGTTGACCGCCGCGGCCTCCTCCTCGGTGCGGAAGCAGCGCAGCGGTGCGCTGCGGCCGACGCCGCGCGGGTCGAAGCCGATGAGGTCGAACTTCTCCAGGACCTCCGGGGTGAAGAAGCTGGAACCGTAGGCGCCGTAGATCAGTCCGGCGCCGCCGGGACCGCCGGGGTTGATGAACAGCGAGCCGATCTTCTTGGCCGGGTCGGTGGCCGGGCGCTTCATCATGACGATGCCGGTCTTGTCCCCGCGCGGGCGCGAGTGGTCGACGGGCACGGCCTGCACGGCGCAGCTCACGCGGGTGCGCTCGGCGGCGGGGATCTCGGCGAGCACGTCCTCCGCGCACGCGCCCCAGGCGGCGGGTCTGACGGCAGCGGAGGCTTCGGGCTGGGCGGAGGCGGTGCCCAGCCCGGAGGCGATCGTGCCGAGCGCGAGCGCACTGACGAGCGCCACGCGCACGGCACGCGAGGTTGCAGGAGTCATCGCAGCAGCCCACCACTGACGGCGGGCTGCCAGTACCCGCCTATCGGAGGGTGTTCGCCCGGTTACACCGCTCGGGCCAACGAGACGGCGAACCGGCCCTCGGTGTCGGTCCACCAGCGGTGCAACGCGAAACCGCCCTCCTCGAGCTCGCGGCGCACGCCCTCCTCCCGGAACTTGGCCGACACCTCGGTGCGCAGCTCCTCGCCCTCGCGGAAGTCGACGGTCAGCCCGAGCCCGGCGATCCGCACCCGCACGGCCCGCTTCGCGCGCAGGCGCATCTCGATCCACTCCTGCTCGGCGTTCCACAGCGCCACGTGCTCGAACGCCTCGACGTCGAAGTCACCGCCGACCTCGCGGTTGAGCACGTTCAGCACGTTGCGGTTGAACTGCGCCGTCACGCCCTGCGCGTCGTCGTACGCGCGCACCAGCGTGGCCTCGTCCTTCACCAGGTCGGTGCCCAGCAGCAGCCACTCCCCCGGCTCCAGCACGTCGCGGACCGTGCGGAAGAACTTCTCCCGCTCCTGCGGGATGAGGTTGCCGATCGTGCCGCCCAGGAACGCCACCACCCGCGGCGACTCCCCCGGCAGCAGCGACAGGTGCTGGGTGAAGTCGCCGACCACGCCGTGCACCCGCAGTCCCGGGTAGTCCGCCATGATCGCGTGCGCGGCCTCGGTCAGCGCCGACACCGAGACGTCCTGCGGCACGAACTCCTGCAACGTGCCGTGCTCGCGCAACGCGCTCAGCAGCAGCCGCGTCTTCTCCGACGAGCCGGAACCCAGCTCCACCAGCGAATGCGCGCCGGTCGTCGCGGCGATCTCCGCCGCCCGGTCGGCGAGCACCTCGCGTTCGGCGCGCGTCGGGTAGTACTCCGGCAGGCGGGTGATGTCCTCGAACAACGCGCTGCCCACCGCGTCGTAGAACCACTTGGGCGAGACCCACTTCGGGCTCGCGGTCAGCCCGGCCCGCACGTCGGCGCGCAACGCGTGCGCGGCGTCCTCGGGTGTCAGGTGAACGTCCAGCACCGGCTCGGTCATATCGGTCGAACCTCCACAGTGGATGGATCAGCGAGCACGACGTGCCGGTCGGGGATCTCCCGCCACGCGTCGTCGCCGTCGAGCGGTTCGGAGGCGAGCGTGACGCTCTCCCCGTCGTGCAGGACCCACAGCGAGTGCGTCCAGGTCGTGCCGGCGATGACCGCACCGTCGGTCAGCAGGAAGTTGAGCCGCGACGCCGGGGCGGCGTCCGCGACCTCGCGGACCAGGCCCGCGAGGACGTCGGCCGGGGCGCCGCCGGCTTCGAGCCTGCGCCGCACGAACGTCCACAGCAGCGCGGAGTCGGTCGGCGCGTCCATGGTGAGCAGGTCGGTCACCGGCACGGTGCCCGCGAGGCCCGCCACCGACTCCGGCCAGCCGGAGACCAGGCCGTTGTGGCTGAACAACCACGTGCCGTCGGTGAACGGCGCGCACGCCGGGTCGACGACCGGCATGCCGGTCGTCGCCGACCGCACCGCGGCCAGGAAGGCCGTGGACTCCGTGGTCCGCGCCAGCTGGCGCAGGTTGGCGTCCGACCAGATCGGTCCCGCGCGGCGGTACCTCACCGGGCCGGGGAACCAGCCCACGCCGTACCCGTCGACGTTGACCGTGCCCCCGCCGTGCATCTGCCCGGGTGCGTAAGCCTGCCGCTCCAACGAGTGCGGCGCGTCGAAGAGCAGGTCGTCCAAGGGCACGGCGGGGCCGGCGTACGCCAGGTGGCGGCACACCGCTCAGGCGTCCCTGGCGCAGCGGAAGCCGGCGAAGATCTGCCTTCTGATCGGGTAGTCCCAGTTGCGGAACGTCGCGCGGACCGCCGAGGAGTCGGTGCCGAACGAGCCGCCGCGCAGCACCTTGTAGTCCGGCCCGAAGAAGACCTCGGAGTACTCCCTGTACGGGAACACCTCGAAGCCCGGGTAGGGACCGAAGTCGCTGGAGGTCCACTCCCACACGTCGCCGATCAGCTGGTGCACGCCGCTCGGCGTCGCCCCGTCCGGGTACGCGCCGACCGGGGCCGGGCGCAGGTGGCGCTGCCCCAGGTTCGCGTGCCGCTCCACCGGTTCCGCGTCGCCCCACGGGTAGCGGCGGGTCCGGCCGGTCGCCGTGTCGAACCGGGCGGCCTTCTCCCACTCGGCCTCGGTGGGCAGGCGCTTGCCCGCCCACGTCGCGTAGGCCTGGGCCTCGTGGAAGCACACGTGCACCACGGGTTCGTCGGCCACGACCGGTTCGGTGACGCCGAAGGCCGTGCGCACGAACGAGTTCTCCTCGCGCTGCCAGAACCTGGGCGCGACGAGCTTCGCGGTGGTGCGGTGTTCCCAGCCTTCGTCCGTCCACAGGCGACGGTCGTCGTACCCGCCGGCGAGGATGAACTGCGCATACTCGCCGTTCGTCACCGGGGTGGTGTCGATGAAGAACGAGTCGACGTGCACGGCGTGCGCGGGTCGTTCGTTGTCGAGCGCCCACGGTTCGTCCGAGGTGCCCATCTCGAACGGCCCGCCGGGGACGAAGACCTCCGTGGTGGGCACGAGGTTCCCCGGCGGCGGCGCCGGCGCGTGCAGCACCGGGTCGCCCTGGCGCAGCTGGTGCGTGGCGAGCATCGTCTCGTCGTGCTGCTGCTCGTGCTGCACGATCATGCCGAACGCGAAGCCGTTCTCGACGAGCCGGCGGCCCTCCAGCGGCACCTTCTCCAGCACGTCGAAGACCTTGCCGCGCACGTCGCTCACGTACTGGCGGGCCTCGCGGGGGTTGAGCAGCGGCAGCTCCGGCCGGACGGACCGGCTGAACTTGAACGCGTCGTAGTACTCGTCGATGTCGCTGCGGACCGGTTCGCGACCGCCGACGTCGCGGACGAGCCACAGCTCTTCCTGGTTGCCGATGTGCGCCAGGTCCCAGACCAGGGGCGACATCAGCTTCGAATGCTGCCGGACGAGGTCGTGCTCGTCGACGGCGTCGGTCAGGGCGGTGGAACGCGCGCGCGAGCGCAACAGCTCCCCCGCCACCTGCTCGCGGAGTTCTTCGGTCACAGCTTCCCCTCAAGCTCCCGGCTGATGGTGCTGATCTGGTCCTCGGAGAGACCGGTGCGGTGCAACGCCTCGATGCCGAGAGCGACGACGTCCTTCGCCGCTCTGGCGATGCGTTCGTCCGCCATCCCGTACCGGGCGGCGACGAGCCACCGCCCGGCGGCCCGTTCCGTCGCCGCCAGCACGCCGTCCACGACGGACGGGTCGCTGAACAGCGCGACGAGCAGCGCACTCGGCGCGATCCACCCGCCGGCGGCGGGGGTGTCCAGGTAGCGGATCTCCATGTACCCGCGCGGGCGCACCGGCGGGAACATGAGCGTCAGGTGGTAGTCGAGGTCGTCGCTCGTGGGGCTGCGGTCGAGCGCCCCGTCGATCCACTCGGCGAACGTGAGCCGGCGCGGCGGGATCCAGTTCGGCCCCGGTCCGCGGACGACGATGACCGGTGTGTCCACGACCCGGCGCGCGTAGGCGGCCGCGGGATCGGCGCACACGGCACTCGGCCTGGTGCGCACGGGATCGGTGCCGTAGAGGGAGCGCATGCGCGCCGACGCCCAGCCGGAGTGCATGCCACCGGTGCTCGGCGAGTTCGCGAACAACGCGGTGAGCACGGGCCCGAGCCGGTGCACGGCGGCCCAGCGGTCCTGGAGGTGCTTCCGCTCGCCGAAGTCGAGGCAGACCTGCAGCCCGGCGGTGTTGCACATCATCGAGATGCCGTCGGCGCCGAACTCGCCGAAAGCGTGCTCCATCGCGGCGTAGCGCGGCACCCGCAGCATGCGCGTGGGGTTGCGGTGCTGGTCGGCGCCCTTGTCGCCGAGCACGAGACCGTGGTCCGCGAGCAGGGCGGTGAGGTGGGAGACGTCCTGGGCGACCGTGCGGAAGAGGTCCGGGAGGTTCGTGCAGGGAGGAGTGGAGATCTCGACCTGCCCGCCCGGTTCGACGGTCAGCGGGGTGCCGCTCGGGAGCGGCCTCTGGGGGCTGTCTGGAACGAGGGTCGGTGGAGCGTGGTCGCCGAGCGCGGCGGCGAGCCGATGTCGGTCGAGGACCGCTGCCGGGTCTTCGGCGTGGTGGACGGTCCACTCGACCTCCACGCCGAAGAGCCGCGGAGGTCCGTGCTTGAAGCAGACCGAGGCGACGTACGCCTCGGCCTCGGCGCGGTCGGCGAATCTCACCGGCGCCGGTTGGTCACGCAACGCAGTCACCTGGCCACACTCCCGTGATCGTCTGGCCCAGTCGACGCTACACGCGGGTTCCTTCGCCCGCAGCCTTCAAATCCTTACGAAAGTGGTGTTGCGCTGGAGCGCACACGTGCGCACAGGCACCGGTTCCCGGCCGTTCCGTGAACGTTCGCGCAGTTTTCGGACTTATCGGAACCGGGCGGTGTCCCGGTTCTCGGCGAGGACGGCGATGAGGTCGACAACGGTCCGGGTCACGAGCAGGTCGATCAGGTGCGCGCCGGCGGACGCAGGCAGCCGCCACCCCAGGCGCTCCGCGCGCGCCGACGGTGTGATGATCTCCTGCGACTCCATGGCGGAGAGGGTATTGCCGGATTCGGGCCGCTTCACGCAGGCAGGCGCGATGATCCACTCGAACGGGCACGCCGGGCCGGGGCGACCCGGGAAGATCACACCAACGGCGGTGTCCAATCCGTACGTACGGATTGGATTTCCCGCCCCTGCCCTGCCACCATCTACCGGTGCCCAGGGTGAGCCAGGACCACCTCGACGCCCGCCGCCGTCAGATCCTCGACGGCGCGCGTGCCTGTTTCGCGCGACACGGCTACGAAGGCGCCACAGTACGCCGTCTCGAAGAGGCGACGGGACTGTCCCGCGGTGCGATCTTCCACCACTTCCGCGACAAGGAGTCGCTCTTCCTCGCGCTGGCCGAGGACGACGCGCTGCGGATGGCGGACGTGGTGGCGGAGCAGGGTCTCGTCCAGGTCATGCGCGACCTGCTCGACGAGCCGGGGAAGCGCACCGAGGAGCACGCGGCGGACTGGCTGGGCACCCGCCTCGAGGTCTCCCGCCGGCTGCGCACAGACCCCGACTTCCGGGCGCGCTGGGCCGAGCGCAGCGAACAGCTGACGGCGGCCACGCGGCAGCGGCTCATCCGGCAGCGCGAGGCCGGCAACCTCCGTGACGACGTCGACGTGACGGTCCTGACGAGCTTCCTCGAACTGGTGCTCGAAGGCCTGGTGTCGCACCTCGCGATGGGCCTGCCGGCCGACGACATGGAACCGGTGCTCGACCTGGTCGAGGAAACCGTGCGCCGGCACCGCAGGAGCTCTTGAACCGCGGCGGCGCACCCCGCAAGGTGAGGCCATGAAGACCGCGGTCCAGTTCTTCGCGCTGCGCACGCTCGTCCGCGGCTACGCGCTGCTCGGCGACCCGTACGCGGGTGTCATGGCCTCCCCGCCCGGCCGCGACCCGTACGCGATGTACGAGAAGGTGCGCGCCAAGGGCGACATGGTCCGCAGCCGCATGGGCGCCTACGTCACGCCGTCCCGCGCGATCTGCGACTCGGTGCTGCGGGACGCCAGGTTCGTCACCGCCACGTTCGACGAGGCGTCGATGGTGCCGATCACGCTGGTCCGGGACGGCGAGAAGGTCGTCAACCCGGTGCAGGACTCGTTCCTGATGAAGAACCCGCCGGACCACACGCGCCTGCGCAAGCTCGTACAGCCGTTCTTCACGCCACGGGCGCTCAAGGACCGCACGCGGTCGATCCAGAAGATCGTCACCGACCACCTCGACCGCCTCGGCCCGAGGTTCGACGTCGTCACGGACTTCGCCTCGCAGGTGCCCATCCAGGTCATCGCGGACCTGCTGGGCGTGCCGGACGGCCACCAGGACACGTTCGCGCGCTGGGGCAGCGCCCTGGCCGAGACGCTCGACGGCGTGTGGTCGCAGAAGCAGCTGACCAACCTGCACGCCACGATCGTCGAGTACAACGACTTCATCGACACGCTGATGGACGAACGGCGCCGCAACCCGCAGGACGACATCGTCAGCCACCTCGTCACGCACCACGCCGACCTCAGCCGCGAAGACCTGGTCGCCACGACCGGTTTGCTGCTCTTCGCCGGATTCGAGACGACGGTCAACCTCATCAGCAACGGCGTCCTGAAGGCGTTCGAGAACAGGCACACCGTCGCACCCCTGGCGCAAAGCCCCGAGTACGCCGAGGGTTTCGTCGAGGAGGTGCTGCGACTCGACCCGCCCGTGCAGTACACGATCCGCTGGCCGAGGGAACGCCTGGACCTGGCGGGCGTCACGCTCGCCAAGGGAATGCCGGTCATGCTGATGCTGGCGGCGGCGAACCGGGACCCGCGCGTCTTCAAGGACCCGGCGAAGTTCGACCCGACGAGGTCCAACGCCCGTGAGCACCTCGCGTTCAGCGCCGGAATCCACTACTGCATCGGCGCGGGCCTGAGCCGCATCGAGGGGGCGATCGCACTGCACGAACTGTTCAAGCGCTTCCCGGACCTCGTGCCCGACGGCCCGGTGGCGCGCCGGAAGTCGAAACTGATCCGCGGCGCCTTGCGACTTCCGGTGCGCGCGAACGACACCGAACGGTCACTCGCTGTGAAGCCGAGCTGACCTGAAGCGAAATTTGTTGCGGCACGTGCGCGACTTCACCCGCGTGGAGCAATGTTCGTGCCCCAATGACACATCTGCGTAGTGCATTCTTAGAGGCGAGAGGGAGACCCGCCGCACCGCCGCCGCGACGGGCCTCCCTCTCGCCTTGTCCGGGGTGGGGGCGCCGGGGGTGGGGTGTGCTGGGCTGGGGTGCGCCGGGGACAGGCGTGCTGGAGGCGGTGGCGCTTGGGGGCGGGCGTGCTTGGAGGCGGGCGTGCCGGGTGCGGTGGCGCCGGGGACGGGCATCCTGGGGGATGGTGGCGCCGGGAGCGGGCGTCCTGGGGGATGGTGGCGCCGGGAGCGGGCGTCCTGGGGGATGGTGGCGCCGGGAGCGGGCGTCCTGGGGGATGGTGGCGCCGGGAGCGGGCATCCTGGGGGATGGTGGCGCCGGGAGCGGGCGTCCTGGGGGATGGTGGCGCCGGGAGCGGGCATCCTGGGGGCGGGCGTGCTTTGGGGGCAGGCGTACCGGGGCGGTGGCGCCGGGACAGGTAGCGCGGAGCCCTGCTCGTGTGGGCCCGGCTCGCACCAAGGCCTGATCGAGCTGGACACCGGCTTGCGCTGGGTCTGCTCACGCCGAGGGGGCCCTCACACGGAGGATCCCCTCGTTCCGAGGTCCCCCTCGCGGCGTGGCGACCCTTCACGCCGATGTTCCCCCACGAGCCGAGGGACCCCCACGAGCCGAGGGACCCCTCGTACCGAGGTTTCCCTCGCTCAGAGGTTCCCCCTCGCTGCGCCGCACCCGAGCCGCGCCGCAGCCAACCTCAAGCCGAGTCCAGCCCTGCCCGACCCCAGCCCGGCCCCAGCCCGGCCAGACCCCAGCCCAGCCCAGCCCAGCCCGGCCAGACCCCAGCCCAGCCCAGCCCTATTCCACCCCGGCCATCAACTTCCGAATGGCCGGAGCCGCCACTGCCAGCGCCCCACCGAGCACCACAGCCGCACCACCCAGCGTGAAGAAGTAGGCCGAAGGGCTGGTCGTGTAGAACTTCACGAGCTGCGCCGCCACACCGGTACCGGCCGACACCGCGAGAAACCACAGGCTCATCGTCTGCGAGGCGAACGCGCGCGGCGCCAGCTTCGTGGTGGCCGACAGGCCGACCGGCGACAGCATGAGCTCGCCGCAGGTCATGATCAGGAACATCAGCACGAGCCACAGCGGCGTCACCTTGCCGTCGGCCGCCGAGTTGCTCGCGAAGTACATGAGCACGAACGACAGGCCCACCAGGACCAGGGCACCGGCGAACTTGCGCGGGGTCGACGGGGCCCGGTTGCCGAGCTTCAGCCACAGCCAGGCGAAGACCGGGGCCAGGGCGATGATCATGATCGGGTTGATCGACTGGAACCAGGCGACGGGGAACTCCCAGCCGAACACGTGGTTGTCGACGTTCGAGTCGGCGAACTCCGCGATGACCGACGCGCTCTGCTCGAAGATCAGCCAGAACATCGCCGCCGCGATGAACAGCGGGATGTAGGCGATGACGCGCGGCTTCTCCTCCGGCAGCGTCTTCTTGCTGCGCAGCATCACGGTGAAGTAGCCGATGGGCAGCACGATCGACATGATGCTGATCATCAGGATGACGCCCTCGACGTCACCGAGCAGGTACGCCACGACGCCCAGCGCGGCGATCGCCACGGCGACTCCGAAGATCAGGCCGTAGATGCGGCCCTTCTCGCTGTGCGGCAACGGGTTGGGCGGCACGGCGGCCGATCCGCGCAGGTACTTGCGGCCCATCCGGTACTGGACGAGGCCGGCGGCCATGCCCACCGCGGCGACGGCGAAGCCCGCGTGGAAGCCGATGCCGTCGGCCAGGGCGCCGGTGATCAGCGGGGAGACGAAGCCGCCGATGTTGATGGCCATGTAGAACACCGTGAAGCCGGCGTCGCGGCGGGTGTCGTCCTTGTCGTACAGGCCGCCGACGACCGTCGAGATGTTCGGCTTGAGCAGGCCGGTGCCGATGACGATGAAGATCAGGCCCAGGTACACGCCGGTGATGCCGATCGGGATGGCCAGCGCGATGTGGCCGCACATGATCAGCACGCCGCCGTAGAACGTCGAGCGCTGGCCGCCCCACACGCGGTCGGCGAGCCAGCCGCCCGCGACGCCGGACATGTAGACCGCTGTGCCGTAGATGGCGACGACCGACAGGGCGAGCGCCTTGTCGACGCCGAGGCCGCCCTCGGACACGGCTGTCCACAGGTAGAGGCCGAGGATGGCCTTCATCCCGTAGAACGAGAAACGTTCCCAGAGTTCGGTGAAGAACAGCGTGGACAGGCCTCGGGGGTGGCCGAAGAAACCCTTGTCCTGACCGGAGATGCTGGCGCTAGGGGCGCTCACGCTCATCGTCCTCTCGTGTCAACGATGTCACGGCGGATCGGTGCAGATTACGCCGAACGTTCGTACTGCTAGCAAATCGAGGTTGCGCCCCAGTGGCCCAACTCTCATGTCAGGGTGCGCATCTGGGCGGGATTTGATGCACTGCTGGGATGGAGTTGATCCAGGCGCACGGAGTGGCGATGACGGAGTTCGACCGGCGGGTGCGGGAGATCGCGCCCGACCAGTGGTCGCTCGGCACCCCCTGCCGGGAGTGGTCGGTCAGAGACCTCGTCGGCCACCTCGTGTACGAGCAGCTCTGGGCACCGGAACTGCTGGCCGGCTGCACCACCCGGCAGGTGGGTGACCGGTTCGACCACGACAACCTCGGCGACGACCCGCTCGTGTCCTGGGTCGTGGCGGCCGCGGCGGCGCGTGAGGCGTGGCTCGAGCCGTCCGCGCTGACGAAGACGGTGAGCGTGTCCTCCGGCGAGATGTCCGCGGAGGAGTACTGCTGGCAGATGACCGCGGACCTCGCCGTCCACGCGTGGGACCTGGCGCGCTCGATCGGCGCCGACGAGCGGTTGGACCCGGACCTCGCGTCGATGGTCCTGCGGTACGTGGAGCGCAACGTCGACGACTGGAGCGGGTCGTCGATGTTCGACTCACCGGTTCCAGTGGCGGAGGACGCGGACGACCAGACGCGGCTGATAGGGCTGTTGGGACGCAAGCCGTAGCCTCCCGAAGCTCGGAAAGCGCCCCGCTCCGCATCCCCCTCGCCTCCTGCGGGGCGGGGCGCTCCTCCCCCATCGCGGCCCCCGGATCCCCCCGGACCGACGACCGCTCCCCCTGTGTACCGGAAGATCGTTGTCCGGTGTCGGAGCGGTGTCACCGGACAACGTCCAGCGGACAACGATCCGGTCTCCGTCAGACGACCTCCTGCTCCAGGGTGACGCACCGGATGCCGACGGCGTCGAGGTGCTCGGAGACGCGGACGAACCCGGCGCTCTCGTAGAACCGCAGGTTGTCCTCGCTCTCGGCCCCGGTGAACAGCCAGACCACGCGCACGCCCGCCGGGGCCTTCGCGCTGATCATGTGCAGCAGCTTGCGGCCGACGCCGCCGCCCTGCACGTCCGGCGCGACGCACAGGCGCGCGACCTCCATCCGCTCGCCGTCGACGCGGCTGCGCACCGACCCGACGAGCCGGGTGCCGTCGAACGCGCCGAGCGAGGGCGTGCCGTCACCGAGGTGGGCGCGGACCTGCTTCAGCGTCTCGACGAGCGGCGGCAGGTCCCACGCGCCGTAGCGGCGGGCTTCCTGGAGGTACGCGGCGCGCTGGATCGTCAGGACCTCGCCCGCGTGCTCCGGGGTGATCGGTCCGATGTGGACGTTCACGGACCGGTGACCCCCGGCGTCCAGCTCTCCGGGATGCCGCTCTCGGTGAGGATCAGCTGGTGGTCGTGGAACCCCTCCGGCGCGTCGGGCTGCCACGGCCACTGCCCCTGCGGCGTCGGCACGATGATCTGCACGGCCGCGAAGTCCGAGCCGTCGTAGAGCAGGTAGGCGCTGCCGAAGAACTCCGGGTAGAACCCCTTGTAGACGCGTTCGAACGTGACCGGCACGCCCTCGAAGAAGTCGTGGTAGAGCTTGCCCGGCTGGAACCGCTCACCGCCGCTGGCCCGCTTCACGTAGGCGTTGACCAGGTTCTCGCCCATGCCCTGGGGCAGCCCGATCACGACCGCCTCGGCGACGCCGAACCGCCGCCACGCCCCCACCGAGAACACGTACCCCGCGCCCTCGCCGTCCGGGTTCACGACGATGTTGGTGTGACCGTGCCGGTCGGCCGCGGACAGCAGGCGGGCCCGCAGCTCGATGTCTTCTTCGGAAAGCACGGCCTCCACCCTACGGCACGCTTTCGGCGCCTTAGGCCTGCTTAGAGCCGTTCCAAGGCTCCCACCTTCGGGCACATTCGGCCGCGAACGATGGAGTCGGCGGGGTCGGCCTCCTAGCGTTCCCGCATGCCCAAGAGATCGTCCAGCGTGGTGGGCCGGGAGTTCGGCAACGGCGTCCGCACCGCCGTGGAACGCACCGGCCTCACCCAGCGCAGGCTCGCCGAGGTGCTCGGCTGGCAGGAGGCCAAGGTCTGCGACATGCTCGCCGGCAAGGGCGGGGTGAACGAGGCCGAGGTCCGCGAGCTCCTGGCCTACTGCCGCACGCCGCTGCGGGAACGCGAGGAGCTCCTCGACCTGTTCCGCGAGTCGGGCAACGTCTACCTCCAGGTGCCGGACGACGGCGTGCCCGACCAGGTCCGCACGCTGATCAACCAGGAGAAGGACGCCGACGAGATCGTCTGCTGGTCCATGATCTTGGTGCCGGGCTTGCTCCAGATCCCCGAGTACATCGAGGCGGTCACCGCCAAAGCCCAGACGATCAAGCCGGAGAAACGTGCCGCCGCGGTAGCGGCGAGGGCAGCCCGCGCGGCGATCCTCGAGTACACGCGCACATTCGTCTTCTACGTGCACGAGCAGGCACTGCTGCTTCCGGTCGGCGGTGAGGAGGTCTGGCGGGAACAGCTCGCCCACCTGTTGCGGCTGTCGGTGCGGAACTACATCAGCATCCGGATCGTCCCGAGGTCGATCGGCATGCACGCAGGCGTGTCCGGCGATTTCCGGCTGATGAGGTTTCCGAAGTACCCGCCGGTCGTCTACGTCGAGAGCGTCCAGTGCTGCCTGTTCTTCGACGACAAGGACACGGTCAAGGTCTACGAGAACATCCTGAAGGACCTCGCTCGCTCCGCCCTCGATGAGGAACAATCGAGGGCGGTGATCAACAGCATCCTGGAGGGCTTCTGATGACCGCATGGCGCAAGAGCAGTTACAGCGGCGACGGCGACAACTGCGTCGAGGTCGGCCGCGGCGTCGGCATCCGGGACAGCAAGGCGCCGACCGCTCACGTTCCGGTCAGCGCTCAGGCGTGGTCAGCCTTCCTGCGGCTGGCTGCGGCACCCGTCGAGCAGTAGCCCGATCGTCACGCGCGCGTCGTAGTCCGGGTCGGCCCGCCCGGCGCCCGCGCAGACGTCGCCGATCGCGCGGAGCAGCTGGTACGGCGCGATGTCGCGGGTGATCTCGCCCGCCGCGCGCGCCGCGGTGAGGATGTCGGCGAGCACCGGCACGAGTCCACCGAGCAGTGCGTGCAGGGCGGCGAAGCCCTCCGGGTCGTCGCGCATCGCGGCGGCCAGGCCGTGCTTGGTGACGAGGAAGTTCACGAACCCCTCCACCCAGTCCCGCAGCGCCGCGAACGGCGAGCCCGCCGACGCGAGCAGCGCGGGGCCCGCCTCGCCGAGCGCCTCGATCTGGTGCCGGTAGACGGCGACCACGAGGTCCGCGCGCGTCGGGAAGTGGCGGTAGATCGTCCCCATGCCGACGCCCGCCTCGGCGGCGATCTTGCGCACCGGCGCGTCCACGCCGTCGGCCACGAACACCGCCGCCGCCGCGTCGAGCAGCGCTTTCTCGTTGCGGCGCGCGTCCGCGCGCTTTCCCGACCCGGCCACCGGCACACCTCTCCCACGCCCGCGCTTGCCAAACGGAACAGTGCTCCGTATATTCGGAACCACGCTCCGGTTCGGAGTCTACAACGTTCCACCGCTCGTGGAGAAGGACCCTCTCATGCCTGTGACCAGCACTGCCGTGCCCGCGTTCCCCTCGTCGATCCTCAGCGTCAAGCCGGTCGTGCTGCCCGCACCGGACCGCGGTGACGACCTCCAGGTGCGCGTGTCGGCACCCGCCTCCGGCACCGGGCTGCCGATCATCGTGTTCGCGCACGGCTTCAGCCAGTCGATGTCGTCGTACGACCCGCTGGTGGACTTCTGGGCGGGCAACGGCTTCGTCGTCGTCCAGCCCACGTTCCTCGACTCGGTGACCCTGGGCCTCACGCCCGACGACCCGCGCCACCCGGAGATCGCCCGGTTCCGCGTGGAGGACGTCCAGCGCGTCATCGATGACCTCGACGTCGTGCTCGCGGCGGTCCCGGGGCTCTCCGACCGCGTCGACCGCGACCGCCTCGCCGTCGCCGGGCACTCGTGGGGCGGGCAGACCGCAAGCCTGCTGCTCGGCGCCCGCGTGCTCGACGCGGACGGCGAGCCCGGCCCCGACCTGACCGACCCGCGGGTGAAGGCCGGTGTGCTGTTCGCGACGACCGGGTTCGGCGGCGACGACCTGACCCCGTTCGCCAAGGAGAACTTCGGCGCGTTCATGTCGCCGGACTTCGCGCAGCTGAACACGCCGTTCCTCGCCGTCGCGGGTGACGCGGACCAGTCGATGCTCAGCACCCGCGGCCCCGACTGGTTCACCGACGTCTACCACCACGCGCCCGGCGCGCGCGGCCTGCTCACGCTGGCCGGCGGCGAGCACTCGCTCGGCGGGATCCACGGCTACAACGCCACCGACACGACCGACGAGAGCCCGGAGCGGGTCGCGCTGGCCCGCCGCGCGGCCTGGGCCTTCCTGCGCGACGCGCTCGGCCTCGACGACCAGGCGTGGAAGCAGGTGCAGGCCGACGCCTCCCCCGCCGTCGGCCGCATCGAGACC
>NZ_JBHXCW010000032.1:0-49979 GCF_042725365.1 Lentzea sp. NPDC060358
CCGCCACGCACTCCGGCGGCGAGGCTCGCGTGCGTCAGTGCGCGGCGTCGTCCCACGAGCGGCCGACGCCCACCGAGACCTCCAGCGGCACGTCGAGCTGGTAGGCGTTGCCCATCTGGTCGCGCACCAGGGCCTCCACGGCCTCGCGCTCGCCCTCGGCGATCTCGAGCACCAGTTCGTCGTGGACCTGCAGCAGCATGCGCGACCGCAGGCCGGACGACTCCAGGGCGCGGTACACGCCCAGCATGGCCACCTTGATGATGTCGGCCGCACTGCCCTGGATCGGCGCGTTGAGGGCCATGCGCTCGGCCATCTCGCGGCGCTGGCGGTTGTCGGAGTTCAGGTCGGGCAGGTAGCGGCGGCGGCCGAGCACGGTCGCGGTGTAGCCGTCCTTGCTCGCCTTCTTCACGATCTCGTTGAGGTAGTCGCGCACACCGCCGAAGCGGTTGAAGTACGCCTCCATCTGCTCGCGCGCCTCTTCGGTCGGGATGCGCAGCTGCTGCGACAGGCCGAACACCGACAGGCCGTACGCGAGGCCGTACGACATCGCCTTGATGCGGCGGCGCATCTCGCCCGTCACCTCGGAGGTGGGGATCGAGAACGCCTGCGACGCCACGTAGGTGTGCAGGTCCTCGCCGGAGTTGAACGCCGCGATCAGGCCCTCGTCGCCGGACAGCGTCGCCATGATCCGCATCTCGATCTGGCTGTAGTCCGCGGTCATCAGCTCCGCGTAGCCCTCGCCGACGACGAACGCCTGGCGGATGCGGCGGCCCTCGTCCGTGCGGATCGGGATGTTCTGCAGGTTCGGGTCCGTCGAGGACAGCCGGCCCGTGGCGGCGATCGTCTGGTGGAACGTCGTGTGGATGCGGCCGTCGTCGGCCACCGACTTCAGCAGGCCGTCCACCGTGGACTTGAGCCGCGTGACGTCGCGGTGCGCGAGCAGGTGCTGCAGGAACGGGTGCTCGGTCTGCTCGAACAGGTTCTGCAGCGCGTCCGCGTCCGTGGTGTAGCCGGTCTTGGTCTTCTTCGTCTTCGGCATGTTCAGCTCGTCGAAGAGCACCGTCTGCAGCTGCTTCGGGCTGCCGAGGTTGATCTCCTTGCCGATGACCGCGTACGCCTCCTGCGCCGCGTTCTTCACGCCCGCCGCGAAGTGAGACTCCAGCTCCGAGAGGTGGTCGACGTCGATGGCGATGCCGACGGCCTCCACGTCGTCGAGCACGTTCATCAGCGGCAGCTCGAGGTTCGCCAGCAGGTCGGCGCCGCCGATCGTGACGAGCTCCTCGTCGAGGCGGTCGGCGAGTTCGGCCACGGCCCGCGCGCGCAGGATCGCGCCGGTGGCGACCTTCTGCGCCTCCTCGGACTCGTCGGAGAGCAGCGACAGCTGGCCGTCGCCCGACTCCTCCGCGCGCAGCTCGCGCTTGAGGTAGCGCAGCGCCAGGTCGTCGAGCGCGAACGAGCGCTGGCCGGGACGCACCAGGTAGGCGGCGAGCGCCGTGTCCGAGGTGAGGCCGCGCAGCTTCCACCCGCGCGCCCGCACGCGGCGCAGCGGCAGCTTCAGGTCGTGGCCCGCCTTGGCGACGCCCTCGTCCGCGAGCCACGCGGCGAGCGCCTGCTCGTCGGCCTCGTCCAGCTGCGTGACGTCGACGTACCCGCCCTCGCCGTCGGCCGTGCAGAGCGCGACGCCCTCCAGGTCGGTCGTGATGCGCAGGGCGACGCCGACGCGGGTCTTGCGCGCGTTCTCGCCGAGCCACCGGCCGAGCGTGCCCGCGGGGATCGCGCCGCCGGAGACCTCGAAGCCCTCCTCGGCCTCGGGCTCGGCGGTCGTCAGCGTCTGGAACAGGCGCTCGCGCAGGACGCGGAACTCCAGCTCGTCGAACAGCCGGTGCACCGCGTCGCGGTCCCACTGCCGCACCTCGAGGCCGTCGATCGCGTACGGCAGCTCGACGTCCTTGACCAGCTCGGTGAGCTGGCGGTTCATGATGATGTTGGCCAGGTTGCCGCGCAGCGCCTCGCCGACCTTGCCCGGCACCTCGTCGATGCGGTCGACCAGCTCGTCGAGCCCGCCGAACTGGTTGAGCAGCTTGATGATCGTCTTGGGGCCGACGCCCGGCGTGTTCGGCAGGTTGTCCGACGAGTCGCCGCGCACCGCCGCGTAGTCGGCGTACTGCTCGGGCCGCACGCCGTGCTTCTCCTCGACGTAGGCCGGGGTGAACCGGCCCATCTCCGAGACGCCCTTGACCGGGTACAGCACCGTGACCTTGTCGCTGACCAGCTGGAACGCGTCGCGGTCGCCGGTGACGATCTCCACCTCGACCCCCTGCGCCACGGCCTGCGTGGTCAGGGTCGCGATGATGTCGTCCGCCTCGTAGTTCTCCTTCTCCATCGTGGGGATGCTCAGCGTGGCGAGCACGTCCTTGATGAGGGAGACCTGGCTGCGGAACTCGTCCGGCGTCGAGGAGCGACCGGCCTTGTACTCCGGGTACTGCTCGGAGCGGAACGTCTTGCGCGAGACGTCGAACGCCACCGCCACGTGCGTGGGCTTCTCGTCGCGCAGGATGTTGATCAACATGGACGTGAAGCCGTACACGGCGTTCGTGACCTGGCCCGTCTTCGTCACGAAGTTCTCGGCGGGCAGGGCGTAGAACGCTCGGTAGGCCATCGAGTGACCGTCGATGAGCAGGAGCCGCTTCACGTCTGAGGAAGTCACGGGCCCGAGTCTAGGGTGGGGGTCTGACAGTTTTGCTTGAGCCCTTGGAGCGCGCGTGACCTTCGACCTGCCTCTCGAGTTCGCCGACGAGCAGCTGCACACGCGCATGGGCATCGAAATCACCCGATGGGATGTCCAGGAGATGGTCGGCACGATGCCGGTCAAGGGCAACCGCCAGCCGTTCGGCCTGCTGCACGGCGGCGCGAACGCCGTGCTCGCCGAACAGCTCGGCTCGATCGCCTCGGCGATGCACGCGGCGCAGTTCGGCTCCATCGCGGTGGGCCTCGAGCTGTCCTGCACCCACCACCGGGCGGCGCGCGAGGGCACCGTCACGGGCGTGGCCCGCCCCATCCACCTCGGCCGCAGCACGACGACGTACGAGATCGTGGTGACCGACGAGGACGGCAACCGCACCTGCACCGCCCGCCTCACCTGCCTGCTGCGCTCCAAGCCGCCGGGCGCCTGAGCACTGGGGTGAACCCCACCTCTTCTCTGCGGTGAGCCCCAGTGTGCGACCGGGACGGTCCCGAGATCGTGTGTCCATGACCTTCACGACTCGACTGACAGCGGCAGTCCTGTGCGGTGCGGTGGTCGCGGCCCTGGTCCCGGCCACCGCGTCCGCGCACCCGGCTCGCGGCAGCCTCCTCGACGTCGTCCCGGTGTCCACGATGGACACCACCCAGCTGGTCGGCTACCTGGGGGACCACGCCTTGGACGCCTCGCGCGTCCGCTTCGCGGTGGACGCGAAGCGCATCACCTACCGGACCATCGACGCGTTCGGCAGACCCACCACCGCGAGCGCGCTGATCGCCTTGCCGCGCAACGGCGACCGCACTCCGCGCCAGGCCACCTGGCTGCACGGCACCACCGGCTACCGGGGCTCCGTCGCGTCCGTCGCGGACGGCAACGACCGGGCCGCCACCTACCTGTTCGCCTCGGCGGGCTACCTGACCACCGCCCCGGACTACCTCGGCCTCGGCACCGGCCCCGGCTTCCACCCGTACGTCGACGCCAGGTCCACCGTCACGGCCTCGGTCGACGCACTGCGGGCGACCCGCGAGTACGCCACCGCGCACGGCCTGCGCCCCGACCAGCGCGTCATGATCACCGGCCACTCCCAGGGCGGCCACGCGGCCATGGCCCTGGGCGAAGCCCTGCAGCGAGGCGCCGACCCGCGCCTGCGCGTGGGCGCACTGGCCCCGATCGGCGGCCCGTTCCGGCCGAGCCTGCTCGTGGCCAGGGCGCTGAACGGCGAGATCGAGAACGGCGTCGCGTACATGGCGTACTGGACGGTGGCCTGGAACCGCCTCTTCCCCCTGTACGACGACCCGGCCGAGGTCTTCCGCGACCCGTCGGTCGAGGCCCTCTTCGACGGCGAGCACCGCAACGAGGACATCTTCGCGCGCCTCCCCGCGACCGTGCGGGAGCTCCTGACCGACAGCTACGCCGCCCGTCTCCAGCACCCCACCGGAGTCCTCGAGGAGAGGCTGCGCGAGGCGGACAGCACCTGCGACTGGCGCCCGGAGGTGCCCGTCACGCTCTACTCCTCGGCGGGCGACCGCGACACGCTGCTGGAGACGTCCGAGTACTGCGACCAGCGGCTCGAGCAGCACCACGCCCGCAGCACGCTCGTCGACCTCGGCGCGGACGTGGGCCACGGCAGGGCCGCCAAGATCGCCCTGCCCCGCATCCTCGCGAGCTTCGACCGGGGCTGACACGAAGAAGCGGGGCGGAGGAAAGTCCTCCGCCCCGCTCCCACGACCGAACCCTCAGTGGGCCTCGCCCAGGTACGCGTCGCGCACCCGCTGGTCGGCCAGGAGCGAGTGCCCCGGGCCGTCGAGCGTGGTCCTGCCGAGGTCGATCACGTACCCGTGGTCCGACAGGGCCAGCGCCGCCAGCGCGTTCTGCTCCACCAGCAGAATGGTGGTGCCGAGCGACTGGAGCTCCTTGATGGTGTCGAAGATCCGCTGCGTCATGATCGGCGAGAGACCCATGGAGGGCTCGTCGAGCATCAGCAGGCGGGGCTTGGACATCATCGCGCGGCCGATGGCGAGCATCTGCTGCTCACCACCGGAGAAGAGCCCGGCCTTGTTGTGCCGCCGCTCCCCCAGGACGGGGAAGAGGTCGTACACGCGCTGCATGTCGGCCTGCACGCCGTCGTCCTTGCGGACGTAGGCACCGAGCTGCAGGTTCTCCTCCACGGTCATCCGCGGGAAGAGCCGCCGGCCCTCGGGCGAGTGCGAGATGCCCATGCCCAGGATCGCGTGCGCCGGCTCGGCGTGGATCGGCTTGCCCTGGAACAGGATCTCGCCGGACGCCGGGCGCAGCAGACCGGAGATGGTCCGCAGGGTCGTGGTCTTGCCCGCACCGTTCGAGCCGATGAGCGACACGATCTGGCCGGCCTCGACCGTGAACGAGATGTCGCGGACGGCCTCGATCGCGCCGTAGGCGACCGACAGGTTGCGGACTTCGAGCAGCGGGCTCATGCCTGCTCTCCCTTCGCGGCCTCGACGTCGGACTGGACTTCCTCCGGCGGCTTGCCGAGGTAGGCCTCGACCACCCGCGGGTCCGCCCGCACGACCTCGGGGCTGCCCTCGACGAGCAGTTCGCCCTGCACGAGCACGGAGACCGAGTCGCACAGCCCGAAGATGAACTTGATGTCGTGCTCGATGACGACGACGGACACACCCGTCTCGCGGATGCGGAAGATCAGCTGCTGCGTCGCTTCCGTCTCCTGCGGGTTCATGCCTGCCGTGGGCTCGTCCAGCAGCAGCACCGCCGGATCCGTCGCCAACGCGCGCGCGATCTCGAGACGGCGCTGGTCGCCGTACGGGAGGTTGCGCGAGAGCTCGTCGTCGACGTTCTTGAGGCCGACGAACGCGAGCAGCTCCCGCGACCGCTCGCGCGCCGCCTTCTCACCGCGGTGGTAGGCGGGCCCGTGGAACAGCGAGGCCAGCGGGCCCTGCTTCATCCGGACGTGCCGGCCGACCATGACGTTCTCCAGCACGGTCATGCTGGGGAACAGGCGGATGTTCTGGAACGTGCGGGCCACGCCCGCGTCCGTCACCTTCGCCGGGTCACCGGGCAGGACGTCGCCCTTGAGCAGCACCTGCCCCGTGGTCGGCGTGTAGAGACCCGTCAGGCAGTTGAAGAACGTGGTCTTCCCCGCGCCGTTCGGGCCGATCAGGCCGACGATCTTGCCTTCGTCGAGCGTCAGCGTGACGCCCTTCAACGCCTTGAGGCCACCGAAGACCATCGAGACGTCGCGCGCCTCCAAAACTGGCGTGCTCATGCCTTCTTCGCCTCCACATGCGCCTCTTCGGCGTTCTCGTCGGCGCGCTCGACCATCTCAGCACGCCTGTGCGCATCGGGGATCAGGCCGACCGGCCGGAACCGCATGATGAGGATCAGCGCGAGGCCGAAGATCATCAGGCGGTAGTCCTCGAAGTCCCGCAGCTTCTCGGGCAGCACGAACAGCAGCGCGGCACCGAGGACGGCGCCGGGGATCGACCCCATGCCGCCGAGGATGACCGCCGCCAGCAACGTGATCGACTCGAGGAACTTGAACGACTCGTACGACACGGTGCCGTTCTTGTGCGCGAACACCGCGCCCGCGAGACCCGCGAGCATGGCACCGATGAGGAACGCGAGGATCTTCATCTTGCCGGTGCGGATGCCCATCGCGCGGGCGGCGTCCTCGTCCTCGCGGATCGCGATCCACGCCCGGCCGATGCGGCTGAACTTGAGGTTCGCGAACACCGCCATCGTCGCCGCGACGAGCAGCACGATCAGGACGTAGTAGAGGACACCCGCGGGCAGCTTCAGGCCGCCGAGCGTGATCGACTTGTTGAACTCGGTGCCGAACAGCGACAGCGCCGGGATGCCCGGGATGGCGTTGGAGCCGTTGGTGATGCCGCCGATGTCGTTCTGCGCGGAGCGGGTGAAGATCTCACCGAACGCCAGCGTCACGATCGCGAGGTAGTCACCGCGGACCCGCAGCGTCGGCGAACCGACGATGGCGCCGAAGATGCCGGCCACGACCGCGGCGATGACCGCGGCCACGGGGAACGGCAGCTCGATGCCGAAGTGGGCGGTGGCCGCACCGGAGAAGTTCGCCGCCACGAGGGCGCCGATGCCCATGAACGCCACGTAGCCGAGGTCGAGCAGACCCGCAAGGCCGACGACGATGTTCAGGCCGATCGCGGTGGCGGCGTAGATGCCGATGTTCGCCGCGACCGTCATCCAGTACTCGTTGCCCGCGTCGGTGAGCGGCAGCAGCAGCGCGCACGCCGCCAGCACGATCACGCTGAACACACGGTGCTGCTCGGACAGGACCGAGATCCAGCGGACGAACCCGACGCCGCTCAGCGCGCCGAGCACACCGCCGGCGAAACCGAGGAACGACAGGAAGATCGCGCCCGCGTACGGGTTCGAGCTGCCGACGCCGCCGGTGGTCAGCATCGCCGCGACGGCGTAGAGCACCGCGGCGAACGAGACCAGCAGCACCAGGTACGCGACCGGGGTCGCGACCTTGAACTTCCACGCGCCCACCGGTTCGATGCCGATGCCGTAGCCCGCGAGGATCGTCAGCACACCGGCCACGATGCCCACGACGCCGCCGAACGCCGTCGCACCGTCGAGGGCCGTGATGGCGCCGAGGCCGCCGCCCTTGACCGTGATGTACGCCGCGTTGACGAACGACACGGCGGTGAGACCCCAGCCGAGCGCCCGGACGACCCGGCCGCGCGAGGGGATCGGCGCGAAGGTCGCGACGAGGACGAGCACGCCGAGCAGCAGCACGTGCCAGCGGAAGCCCGTGACGGCGAACGGCGCGTCGAAGAACTGCAGCGTCGACTTGTCCGGCCAGTTGCCGTCGTTGAGGGCGAACGTGACCCACGGCAGGAGCGCGGCGACGATGCCGAGCACACCGCCGGCGATCGCGAACGGCTTGCCCAGGGGTGCGAGCGCGGAACGCTTCGCCACCACGCCAGAGGACGTGTCAACCGTGCTCATGCGCGCACCCTTTCCGGCTCGCCGAACAGACCCTGCGGGCGGAAGACGAGCACGAGGATCAGCACGACGAAGATCCACACGTAGTCGTACTGGGTTCCGCCCGGCATGTACTGGCCGGCCAGGGTCTTGATCAGACCGATGATGAACGCGCCGATGACCGCGCCGCGGATGCTGCCGACGCCGCCCAGGACGGCCGCCGTGAAGGCGAAGATGCCGTTCTGGAAGCCCATGTCGATGTTGATGTTGCTCAGGTAGCCGCCGTACATGACGCCGGCGACGCCCGCGAGCACGGCGCCGAAGAGGAACGTCATCACGATCACGCGGTCGGGGTTGACGCCCATCAGCTTCGCGGTGTCGGGGTCCTGCGCGGTGGCGCGCATCGCCCGGCCCATCCGCGACTTGTTGATGTAGGTCTGCAGGACGACCGACAGACCGACCGAGAGGACCACGAGCAGCACGCCGGTCCACGGCACGTTGATCGGGCCGAGGGACAGGTTGCCCTCCGGGAAGACCTTCGGGTACGGCAGGTTCGACGTGGCGTCGGGGTACCACACGCGCACGGCTTCCTGCAGGAACACGGACACGCCGAGCGCTGTGATGAGCGGGGCCAGCCGGGGCGCGTTGCGCAACGGCCGGTAGGCGAACCGTTCCATGATCAGGGCGACGACGACCGCCACCAGGATGCCGCCGACGAACATGAGCGGCAGTGCCACGGCCGGCGTCTTCTGGAGGTCTCCCGGAAGAAGCGTGAACGTGGCGAGGCCTCCGTACGAGGCCACCATGAACACCTCGCCGTGGGCGAAGTTGATCAGCTGGATGATGCCGTACACCATCGTGTACCCGAGGGCGATCAGGGCGATCAACGCACCCTGCACGACCCCGTTGGCCAGCTGTTGGAGCAGGACTGACACGACTACCTCCGTAGACGGCGGGGGCGAGCAAACAACGCCCGCCCCCGCCGTGGCTTCAATCAGTGACTAGGTAGTCGATCAGCCGGTGAACTCGCCGGTCTGAACGTCCTTCCACTTGCCCGAGGTCACCGAGTAGACCGTCAGCACCTTGTTCGTGCTGTCGCCGTACTGGTCGAACTTGACCTCACCGGTGGCGCCGGAGCCGCTGTAGGAGCCGACGTTCTGCAGCATCGCGTCGCGCTTCGACTCGTCCCAGGCAGCGCCGTCGACGGTCTTGGCCAGGCCGCCGATGATGGCGTTCGCGGCGTCGTAGGAGAACGCACCGTAGGCGGCGTAGTCCTCCTTGCCGAACTTCGCCTTGTAGGCGTCGACGAAGGCCTTGGCGGTGGCCAGGGACTCGGTCGGGGCGCCGACGGAGGTGGCGAGGTCGCCCTCCTTGCCGCCGAGCTCGATGTACTTGCCGTCGAAGATGCCGTCGCCGCCCATCAGCGGGACGTTGAGACCGGCGGACGCCATCTGCTTCGAGAGCGGACCGGCGACCGGGTACTCACCGCCGTAGTAGACGGCCTCCGGCGCGAGCGCCTTGATCTTGGAGATGACACCGGAGAAGTCGGTGTCCTTCTCGCCGACCTTCTCGGAGCCGACGATCGTGCCGCCCTTCTTGGCGACCTGCTTCGACAGCTCCGCGGCGAGGCCCTCGCCGTAGGTCTTGCCGTCGGTGATGATGGCGATCTTCTTCTTGCCGGCCTTCTCGACGAGGTAGTTGGCCGCGTACGGGCCCTGCAGGTCGTCGGTGGTGCAGACGCGGAAGTAGTTGTCGAACTGGCGCTTGGGGGCCGTCAGGAAGTCGTTGCCCCTGGTGAGCGACGGGTTCGTGTTGGCGGGCGACACCTGGGGGATCTTCTTGTCCCGCAGGATCGGCTGCACGGTCTGGGCGACCGACGAGTTCAGCGTGCCGACGACACCGACGACGTTCGGGTCGGTCGACAGCTTCGTGGCGGCCTGAGCACCCTTGGCGGGGTTGGCCTCGTCGTCCTGGGCGGACACGGTCAGCTTGTAGCCCTTGACCGTGCACTTCTTGTTCGCCTCGTCCACCGCGAGCTCGGCGGACTGCTTGATGCCCAGGCCCAGAGCGGACAGGTTGCCAGACAGCGGAGCGACAACACCGACGGTCAGAGTGCCCTTCGACGTGTCGCAGCTGCCCCCGTTGTTGCCGCCGGCTTCATCCTTGTTCGAGCCACAGGCTGCAAGAACAAGCAGCGCCGCGCCGACCATCGCTGCGGACTTCACAGAGTGCTTACGCACGTGATGTCCCTCCTCTATCCCTGCTCCCGGCAACGCGAGATCTCCGCGCGCCGCTCCATCACCCTCTCCTGAGGGATGGCCGGAACCTAGGCGATGACTGTGACCGCAGTCATCAAGGCCAATGGGCTCGTGACCATAACGCAACTCGGCGTTATGTTTTGTTTAAGGAATGTCACATACCGTAACTCCAGTTCACTCTTTGGACGGCTGCCATAACGTGGACGTATGACTCCGCGTCGTCGGTTGGTCGCACTCGTGTGCGCCGCCGCCGTGCTCGGCACGGCGGTGCTGGTGCTGCGCGAGGCCGACGAGGCTCCTGATAAGCCCAGTTCAGAGACGGTACGACTGACACAGTACGCCGCCGGCTTCGTCACTTTGCCGTCTCAACCGGCTGGACCCGAACCACCATCCTCCGTCTGGAGCAGTGACGGCAGGGTCCACTGGACCCCCGTGACCGGCGCCGCCGGCTACGAGGTCGACGGCAGGCTCGTCGCCACGCCTGAGATCGCGGGATCCGGGCGTCCGCAGGTCCGCGCGGTCGACGCCTTCGGACGACGTTCTTCACCCGTTCGTGCAGAGGAGCGCGCCGGTGACGACTCGTGGCGACGGGCGTTCGCCGGAGGCCTGGACGAGTTCGACGACCCGTTCCTCGAGCGGCGGTACCACCTGAGCGCCCGGCGGGGGTGCGTGAACCCGTTGTCGGGCTCCGGCAGGCTCGTGCTCGACATGCCGTGCGGCAACGACGCGGCGGTGCTGCGCTCGCGGGCGCTCCTGCGGCTGCGGCAGGCGGACGAGCTGGGCCGGGTGGCGGTCGTGACGGACGCCGCCGGGCCGCACGGCGAGCTCGTGGTCGACCTGGTCCCCGGGACTCCGGACCGCACCGGGCCCGTGCCCCCCGCCGAGGCGGTGCGGGTGGTGGTGAACGACTCCGTCCTGCTGGGGACGCGCGGGGCGGGCGTGCTGCACCGGTTCGAGGTGGTGCTGACGCGGACCGGTGTGCGCGTGCTGCAGGACGGCGCGCAGATCGCCACGTCACCCGTGGTGCCGTCGTGGCGCGAGGCGAGCGTGCTGGTCGGGGTGACCCCGCCGCCCGGCTACCCCGGACGGGTCGAGATCGACGCGATCGGCCTCTCCACGCCGGTGCAGGCGCCCGCCGACGTGACCGAGACGCAGGTCGTGGCGGGGACGTTGCGCGTGCTGGAGCCCGAGGAGGAGGCACCCGGCATCGGCACAGCGCGCGCTCCGCTGCGTGGAGCGTCGTCGGCGCGACTGCGGGCGACGGTGCGCATAGGCGACGGCGGCGACCTGAACGGCCTGGTCGCGCAGCTCGGAACGGCACGGGTGCCGATGCGGCCGGTGGTCGGCGGGTGGTCCACCGCGGAGAACGGCGAGCTGACCGTCGTCGGCGACGTGCCGGCCGAGCTGCTCGCGCAGGACGGGCCGGACGCGCTGACGCCGTTCGTGCTGCGGATGCCCGGCGCGTCGCAGGCCCAGGTGCTGGAGAGCTACTTCGAGGTGCCGGGCCGGTCGCCGGTGCGGGCGGGGAACGTCGTTCCCGAGCCACCGCCCGTTTTGCCCGTGATGACGGCTGAGTTGATCCGTGTGACCCCGAACGAGGCGACACTGGCGATCACCCTCGACGCGTCCGCCGCGCGCTCAGTGGCGCCCGTGGCGGGCTTTGAGGTGTACGTGGACAGCGGCCACGCCGCGACGCTGCCGATTCCGGGTGGTGTCGGCGGCCGGCACGAGCTCGTGCTCTCGCTGAAGGGCAGCCACAACGTCGAAGTTCGCCTGCGCCCCGAGGATCCGGGGCGGCAGACGAACTCCGTGTGGCTGGAACTCAGCCGAAGTTCTCGATGACGGCTTCCGCGACGGCCTTCATCGTCGTGCGGCGGTCCATGGCGGTGCGCTGCACCCACCGGAACGCCTCCGGCTCGCTCAGTCCCTGCTTGGTCATGAGCACGCCCTTGGCCCGTTCCACGACCTTGCGCGTCTCGAGGCGCTCGGTCAGCCCCGCGACCTCCTGCTCCAGCGCGGCCAGCTCGGTGAACCGGCTGATCGCCAGCTCGATCGCGGGCACGAGGTCCCGCTTCGCGAACGGCTTGACCAGGTAGGCCATCGCACCGGCGTCGCGGGCGCGTTCGACCAGGTCGCGCTGGCTGAACGCGGTGAGGATCACGACCGGCGCGATCCGGTTGCCCGCGATGTGCTGCGCCGCCTCGATCCCGTCGACCTTGGGCATCTTGACGTCCAGGATCACGAGGTCGGGGTCGAGCTCGGACGCGAGCTTGATGGCCTCTTCGCCATCAGCGGCCTCCCCCGCCACGTCGTAGCCCTCCTCGCGGAGCATCTCCACGAGGTCGAGGCGGATCAGCGCCTCGTCCTCCGCGACGAGCACGCGGGGGGCCTTGCGCGTGGCTTCGGTTTGGGCCTCGGCAGCCTGCTGGGTCACCGGGGTCCTCCTGACGATCGTTCCTGCGGGCGAAAGGGCAGTCTACCGGCGGTCAGGCCCCTGATCAGGCTCGGCGGCCGTGACGGCAGACACGAACTCCTCCGGCCACGGGTAGGTCCGCAGCCCCTCCTCGACGTCCTCGGCAGGCGGGTCGAGGCGACGCAGCGAGACCTGCGCGGACGTGCCGAACTCCGGGTGCCCGAGCCGCTCGCGGACCTCCGCCTCGGAGGGCCCGCCCGCCCACTCGGCGAACCACGCCCCGTCCAGGGGGAGCGCCCGCAACCAGCTCGCGTCGTGCCACAGGTGCACCCGGCGCAGGAGAGCGCTCCCAGTGGCGGCGTCGGCGATGTCGTCGTCGTTGCCGCCGCCGTCGGTGTACTCGACGCCGCGGAACTCGTGCATCCAGCGCACGTAGCGCATGCCGAGGTCCCACGCGTCCTCGTCGACCCCGACGAGGACGATGGCGGCGTCACCGGTCGTCAGTTCGGACGACCGCCGGTACTGCTGGTGCCGCAGGCCCGCGACCCCTATGCCGAAGCCGCCCTCGGTGCGCGGCAGCAGCTCGAACAGCAGCGGCCCCAGCGCCCGGTCGTTCAGGTGCAGCTTGGGGGTCTCCCCCGGTTCCACGGTCCGGAACACGTGGCAGGGCCTGACGATGCTCGCGGGCGGCATCAGCTGGAGCACGCTCGCGGCGGTGCACGCCGCGACCAGCGTGCGGGCCTCGAGCCGTCGCTGCGCCCCGGTGCCGGCGGCGGGCAGCGGGGCGCCGTCGCGGACGGCCGGGACCGCCTGGGACAGGTTCTCGCCCGTGTAGGCGCGCCGCAGGTCGGCGAGCTGGTCCGTGGTGGACAGACGTGCCATGGCAGCAGTCCTCGTTTCCGCCGCCCGGCTCGGCACGACAAGGACGCATGTGCACGCGTCTACGTGGTCGGTTCGCTTCGGTGAGCAGGAGTTGCTGAACACTGCGGCGGAGTCTGCCGCCCACTGCCGGGGAGCGGCTCCAGCCTCACGTCTGCTCGGACGCCACCGACCACGTTACCGGACCGGCGCACCCGGTTTTCTCACTCGCCGCGAGCCTTGCGCCGTTGTTCCTCCGCGCGCTCCCGGCACCGGCGGAGGAACTCCTCGTCGTCCGCCGCGCTCGTGGCCGCGAACCGGCCCGGCCGGTCGTACTCGGGGAAGGCGGGCGCACTGCGTTCGTGCGCACCGAAGCGCACACGACTGCTCCCCGCGACCGGACGTCCGGCGACGAACCACGCGATGGACCCCACCAACGGGAACAGCAGCACCAGCAGCAGCCACAACAGCTTCGGCAGGTTGCGCACGGAGCCGTCGTCGGTCGTGACCACGTCCACCACCGCGAAGATCACCATGCCCAGCACGAGCATGCCGAACAGACCGCCGAAGTACAGCATCTCCACCCCCAGGTAGCGCGATCGCCGACCATCGTGGCACAAACGACCTCCGCTCGAGAGCTGTTTCACCAGCGATGGGACGGATGTCGCTGAGCACCAGAACTGCTGCGCGTCCGTTGCCGCCGCGCCAAGCGGGTCTTAGCGTCGGCCGCATGCCGAACGGTGCCGAGACCCTGCTGGAAGTGCTGGCCGCGCACGACGTCGAGGTCGTGTTCGGCCTGCCCGGCGTGCACAACCTCGCCGTCTGGGAGGCGCTGCGCACCCGTCCCGGACTCCGCATGATCGGCGTGCGCCACGAGCAGACCGCGGTCTACGCGGCGGACGGTTACGCGCGCGCCACGGGCAAGCTCGGCGTGGCGGTCGTGACCACCGGACCCGGCGCGGCGAACACAGTGGGCGCCACCGGTGAGGCCTGGTCGTCGGGCAGTCCGGTGCTGGTGATCGCCACCGACATCCCGTCGACCCTGCGGCGCCCCGGCGTCCACCGGGGCGTGCTGCACGAGACGCGGGACCAGAAGGCGATGTTCGAGCCGGTCACCAAGGCGTCGTTCGACGTGCCCGCCGCGCACGAACTGGGCGCGTGCGCCGACCGGGCCGTCCACCAGGCCCTGCGGAGCCCGCAGGGACCCGTTTACCTCGGCGTGCCAACGGATTTCCTCACGGCGGAGGTTCCGCGCCACGTGCCGGAGAGGGTCGAGGAGACCCACCTCGTCCCCGACCTGACCGATGCGGCGGCGTTGATCGCGCGGGCGACCCGGCCCCTGATCTGGGCCGGTGGCGGCGCGGCGCGTTCGGGCGCCGGCACCGCCGTCGAGTCGTTGGCGGAGAAGCTCCGAGCACCGATCATCACCACGTATGGCGCACGCGGACTGGCGAACAGTCCTTACGTCGTAAGGGGCCCGGTGCACGCACCGCCCGTGGGCAGGCTGTGGGACGAGGCCGACCTCGTGATCGCGATCGGCACGGACTTCGACGGCATGATGACGCAGAACTGGTTGCAGCCCAAGCCGTCCGCACTGCTGGCCATCAATGTCGACGAGGCCGAGGCGAACAAGAACTACCCGGCCGACGTCACGCTCGTGGGCGACGCGGCCGCGGTCACCTCCGCACTCGCGGACGTGGTCGGCGAAAAAGAAGCCGTCTTCGACGTCGGCGCGGTCAACGCCGACGTGCGCGCGTTCGCGGAGGCCGACTCGCCCGAAGCCATGACGTTCCTGGGCGCACTCGAAGGAACCGACGCGATGGTCGTCGCCGACATGTGCATTCCCGGCTACTGGATCGGCGGCTTCCACCACGTCACCGGCGCACGCGGCCTCGCATACCCGGTCGGCTGGGGCACGCTCGGCTTCGGCTTCCCGGCGGCGATCGGCGCGGCCGTGGCGCGCAGGACGATCGCGGTGGTCGGGGACGGCGGCTTCCTGTTCGCGTGCGGAGACCTCGCCACGCTCCGGCAGGAGGACCTGCCGGTGACGATCGTCCTCGTCGACGACGGCGGCTACGGCATGCTGCGCTACGACCAGCGCGCCGCCGGGCACGCGACCACCGGCGTCGACCTGACCCGGCCGGACTTCGTGAAGCTCGCGGAGAGCTTCGGCATCCCGGCCGTCTCGCTGCAGGGCTTCGACGGGCTGGCGGACGCGCTGGCCGCCACCTCCGGTCCCGCCATGATCGTGGTCGGGGCGAGCCTGCGCCCGCCGGTGAACACCTCGCCCCGCTGGTACCGGCGAAACACCACCTGACCAGGCGTCCTGCCGGTACCGTCCGGCCATGAGACGTGGGCTGGGAGTCGTCCTCGCCGTGCAGGCGGTGGTGCTGACCGCGCTGTCGGGGCGGTACGGCTTCCACCGCGACGAGCTCTACTTCATCGCGGCGGGCCGCCACCCCGCGTGGGGCTACGTCGACCAGCCGCCGATCACGCCTATGCTCGCCCGCGCCGCGGTCGGCCTGTTCGGCGAGACCCCGGCCGGTCTCCGTGTCGTGGTGACGCTCCTCGCACTGGCGACCACGGTCGTGGTGGCCCTCATCGCGAAGGAGCTCGGTGGCGGCGCGGTGTTCGCCGCGGCAGCGTCGGCGACGTCGACGTTCGTGCTCGCCCTGGCCCACATACTCTCCACCACGTCGGTCGACCTGCTGGTCTGGGTGCTCATCGGCTACTTCGCGGTGAGACTGCTGAAGACCCGCGACGGACGCTGGTGGCTCGCTCTCGGCGCGACCGCGGGGATCGGGCTCGCCAACAAGTGGTTGCTGCTGTTGCTCCTGGCGGCACTGGCGATCGCGTTGCTCGCCGCCGGTCCGCGCGACGTCCTGCGGACCTGGTGGCTGCCCGCCGGCGCGGCGCTGTGCCTCGTGATCGCCGCGCCCGTGGTGGTGTGGCAGGCGGTGCACGGCTTCCCGCTGCTCACGGTGGCCCGCGGCATCAGCGAGGACGACGGCACCGAGAACCGCGTCCTCTTCCTGCCCATGCAACTCGTCCTGCTGTCACCGCTGCTGGTGCCGGTCTGGGTGGCAGGCTTCCGGACGCTGTGGCGCGACAGGACCTTCCGCTCGCTGGCCCTCGCCTACCCGGTCCTCTGCGCGCTGTGCCTGATCACCGGCGGCAAGCCCTACTACGCCGTCCCGCTGCTGCTCGTGCTGCTGGCGGCGGGCGCCCGCCGGAGCGGGGAGTGGCTCCAGCGGCACAAGCCGCTGGGCGGTGTGCTCGCAGCGCTGAGCGTCGTACCGGCGGTGGTCGGCTCGCTGCCGGTCCTCCCGCCGAGCGCCATCGGCCCGATCCTCGCCATCAACCCCGAACAGGGCGAACAGATCGGCTGGCCCGAACTCGCCGGAACCGTCGCCAAGGCCTGGGACGAGAACGACCGCCCCGTCGTCATCACCCGCAACTACGGCCAGGCCGGTGCCATCCAGGCCTACACCGACATCCCCGTCCACTCCGGCCACATGTCCTTCTACGACTGGGGACCGCCACCCGGAACACCGTCCGGGAAAGTGCTCCTCGTCGGCTTCCACGCCCCGCCGTTCACGGACTGCAGTCGCGTCGCACAGCAGAAGAACGTCGTCGAGAACGAAGAAGACGGCACGGAGATATGGACCTGCACGGCACCGTCCCAGCCGTGGACGGAAATCTGGCCGAAGCTGCGCCGCTACTACTGACGGCTGGCAGACTCACCCGGTGACCCGGACCTGGCCCCAGACCCACGCCGACGACGAGACCGCGCTCGCCTGGCAGTTCCTCGCCTTCCTGCGCGAGACCGCCGTGCTGAAGGTCGACGGCCTGACCCGCGACCAGGCCGCGGCGGCCCCCGTCGCCACCTCGCCGAAGCTGACGGCGCTCGGCGTGCTCAAGCACCTCGTCGCGGTCGAGCGGTACTGGCTCTGCATCGCGGGCGCGGGCCTGGAGCTGCCGTCGTTGTGGCAGGGCGACCCCGACCCGTCGTGGGACCTCTCCGAGAGCGACACCCCGGAGTCGTTGATCCAGGCCTACCGCGAGGAGTGGGCGAACGCCGAGGCGTTGCGGCAGCGAGACCCCGGCGACACCGCGGCCGACGACGAGCGCACCGTGCGCTGGATCCTGGCCCACGTGGCCCAGGAGACCGCCCGGCACGTGGGCCACCTGGACCTGCTCCGCGAGCTCGCGGACGGCCAGACCGGCGAGTAGCGCCCTCGTTCCCCGTCAAGCCTCCCCGGGCCACAACGGCGCGAGCGGCACGACGACGCCGTCCAGCGCGTTGTCGACGATCGCACCGGCCAGCGGCATCAGCGAGGCCCGCGACCACACCAGCCGCTCGCGCAGCGCCGGGAACGCCAGCGCCGCCGCGGCCTGCTCGACCACCTCCTGGCGGTCGTGCTGCAGGCACCGCAGCAACGCGTCGGACGCCCCCGTCACCCGGACCCCGGACCAGGCCAGCCTGCGGACCGCGGCCGCCGCCTGGCTGCGCACCCACCACTTCGAGTCGCGCAGGCGCCCGACGACCGGCGGCAGGGCGGCCGGATCGGCGGTGTCGCCCAGGGCCGTGATCGCCACCTGCCGCCGGGTGGCCAGCCAGTGGGTCGCGTCCGGCGTGATGCGCTCGACCGGCCGGGCCCGGCGCAGCCTGGTGATGCCGTACAGCCACACCCACGGGCTCCGGTACACCTCTTGGCCGAGCCACCGGCGGACCGGCCCGTCCGTCTCGGCGTAGAAGTGCCGCAGCGCGAACCGCGGATCGCGGTCGGGATCGCGCTCGGCCAGCACCCGGCACAGGAGCGGGCGCACCGGACCCGCGTCGTCGAGGGTGCCGAGAATGATGTCCTCGACGCCCGGCTCGGCGCTCTCGATCAAATTCCTGATGTGGGCACGCTGGTCCGGCGATCCCCAGTCCCCGGTCCCAGCCAGCGCCCCATCGCTGCTGAGTTCCCCCATTTCCCCATCATGGCCGACTCGTGTGCTCACCCACAGCGTTTTCGCACACTTCCCGGAGAGCGCTTACCGCATCTCGCACCAGCGGGTTCGTGTTCGCGGTGCGGTGGACGACGTGCACGTGCCTGCGCAAAGGCCGGTGCCGCAACGGCATCGCGTGCGTCCCCGGCAATGCCCTATACCCGAGCGCGGGCACCAGGGCAACGCCGACGCCGGCCGCCACGAGCGATTGCACGACCTCGTAATCGTTGCTCCGGAAAGCAATTCTCGGCGCGAATCCGGCGGCCGCGCACAACCGCGTGAGACAGGTGGCACCCGAAGTGCCGTCCCGTGACGCGATCCAGCGTTCGCCCCGGAGATCCTCGATCCTGACGTTGTTCTTCGCCGCCGGGTGCCCGGCCGGCACCATGACGAGGAGCGCCTCGTCCAGCAACGGCACGACGGTCAGCTCCTCCGGCCACGTCCTCGGCACGAGGTCGTAGGCGTAGACCAGCGCCACGTCGAGCTCGCCGGTCAGCACGAGCGGCAGCACGTCGTCCGGCTCCGCCTCGTCGAGGCGGATCTCGGCGTCCGGCAGGTCCGCCGACAACCGCGCCAGCGCCCTGGGCACCACCCGCGCGCTGGCGGTGGGGAACGTGCCGATCCGCAGGCGCCCCCGCAGCCCCTGCACCATCGCCTTCACCTCGTGCTCGAACCCGTCGAACGCCGCGAGCAGCTCCCCGCCGCGGTCGGCGATCATCAACGCCGCGCCGGCGGGCCTGATCGAGTGCGCCTCCCGTTCGAACAGCGTCACGCCGACCGCCCGCTCGAACGCCGAGATCTGCTGCGACACGGCCGACGACGTGTAGCCGAGCCGGCGCGCCGCCTCGGCGAACGACCCCGTCTTCACGACCTCGACGAGCGTGCGGAGATGGACCGGGTTGAGCATCAGGACAGCTTATGCTCGACCACGCCAGGTTTCAGTCTGCGACCTCTGGCGGAACCACCGGGCACGCACCAGGGTGGATGGATGCCCTACGTCTCCACGAACCCGGCGAACACCTCTGACGTGGTCACCGAGATCGAGCTCGGGACCAGCCGCACCTTCGTCGAAGCAGCGCAGCGGGCGAAGACGGCACAACGCGCGTGGGCACGCGTGCCCGCCCCCGTGCGCGGACAGGTCATCGGCAACATCGGCAGGCTCGTCGCGGCGAACTCCGAGCGGCTCGCCCAGCTCGTGACCCGCGAGATCGGCAAGCCGATCGCCGAGGCCCGCGGCGAGGTGCAGGAGATCGTGGACACCTGCGACTTCTTCGTCGGCGAGGGCAGGCGCCTCTACGGGCAGACCGTCCCGTCCGAGATGCCCGACAAGCAGCTCTTCACCTTCCGCACCCCGGTCGGCACGGCGGCGATCATCACCGCCGGCAACTTCCCGGTCGCCGTGCCGTCGTGGTACATCGTCCCGGCGCTGCTGTGCGGCAACTCGGTCGTGTGGAAACCCGCCGAGTACTCCGCCGCGTCGGCCCAGGCCTTCTACGACGTGTTCCAGGCAGCCGGCATCCCGGCCGGCGTCTTCGAGATCGTCTTCGCCGAGGGCTCGGAGACGTTCGACGGCCTGGAGCAGTCGCTCCGGCAGGGCCTCGTCGACAAGGTCGGCTTCACCGGGTCGAGCGAGGTCGGCGTGCGGATCGGCGAACTGTGCGGACGCCACCTCCAGACGCCGTGCCTGGAACTGGGCGGCAAGAACCCGATGGTCGTCACCGAGGACGCCGACCTGGACCTGGCCGTGCAGGGCGCGCTGTTCGCCGGCTTCGGCTCCGCGGGCCAGCGCTGCACCTCGCTCGGCACGGCGATCGTGCACGAGTCGGTGCACGACGAGTTCCTGGCCCGGTTCGTCGAGGCCGTGTCCGCGGCCACCGTGGGCGACCCGGCCGGCGAGGTCCTCTACGGACCGCTGCTGGACGAGAAGTTCGCGCTGGCCTACGAGAAGTACCTCGGCTGGATCGGCGAGCACCACCGGGTGCACGGCCCGACCGGCCGCATCACGGACTCCAGCCCGCGCAACGGCTTCGCCGGGGAGAACGGCTTCTTCTACCACCCCGCAATCGTGTCCGGTGTCCGCGCCGACGACGAACTGTTCCTCCAGGAGACGTTCGGCCCGATCGTCGGCGTCATGGCGTACTCGGACCTGGACGAAGCGATCGAGCTCGGCAACAAGCCGGGCTACGGCCTGTCGTGCTCGATCTACACCACGGACCCGAACAAGGCCTTCCGGTTCCGCGCCGGC
This sequence comes from Lentzea sp. NPDC060358, assembly GCF_042725365.1. Classification (NCBI taxonomy): domain Bacteria; kingdom Bacillati; phylum Actinomycetota; class Actinomycetes; order Pseudonocardiales; family Pseudonocardiaceae; genus Lentzea; species Lentzea sp. NPDC060358. The sequence goes on from NZ_JBHXCW010000032.1 coordinate 20,466, forward strand.
ATCTCCGCCGGAATGGTGAGCGTGAACAACTCGACGTCCGGGGCCGAGGCGCACCTGCCGTTCGGCGGCAACGGCAAGAGCGGCAACGGCTCCCGGCAGTCGGGCGTGTGGGTGCTCGACCAGTTCACCCGCTGGCAGTCCATGAACTGGGACTACTCGGGGACGCTGCAGAAAGCGCAGATGGACACTCTCGAGATCGAGGCGAACCTTGACTTCCGGCTGGCCTGAGCTGCCTGGTCAGGCCGAGGTCGTCGTCATCGGCGGCGGGGTGATGGGCACGTCCATCGCTTTTCACCTCGCCGAGGCAGGCGTCCGGGATGTCTTGGTCGTCGAGAAGGACGATCTGGGCTCCGGCTCCACCAGCAAAGCGGCCGGCGGGGTGCGCGCCCAGTTCTCCGACGAGCTGAACATCAGGCTCGGAGCTCGGTCCATCGAACTGTTCCAGCGCTTCCGGCAGCGACCGGGGCAGGAGATCGATCTGCACCAGGTCGGCTACCTGTTCCTCCTCTCTTCCGACGATGACGTGACGGCGTTCGAGCGCAACGTCGGCCTCCAGAACTCCCTCGGGGTACCCAGCCGCATGATCACGGTCGAGGAAGCCCGGCGTAGGTCGCCGTTGATCGAAGCGGACGGACTGCTCGCCGCGGCCTTCTCCCCGGACGACGGCCATTGCACTCCGGAGTCGGTCGTCCTCGGTTATGCCACCGCGGCCCGCCGGTTCGGTGCCCGCTTCAGCACCAGAACTGCCGTGAGATCGATAGTAGGGACGGGGTCCGACAGTTTTCGCGTCGAGACCGACCGGGGTGCCGTTTCGACGCCCGTCGTCGTCTGCGCGGCCGGCGCGTGGTCGCGGGAGATCGGCGAGATGGTGGGCGTCGACCTGCCGGTTTCCCCGCTGCGGCGGCAGATCATGTTCACCGGTCCCCTGCCGGAGCTACACGATCGGGTGACTCCGTTCACCATCGACTTCGGCAGCACCTTCTACTTCCACCGCGAGGGACCCGGCCTGCTGTTCGGCATGTCCGACCCGGACGAGACGCCGGGCTTCAAGCTCGGCATGTCCGACGCGTGGCTGCCGCGCCTCACCGAGGCCATCGGCCGGCGGGCGCCGAGACTGCTCGACGTGGGCGTGCGCGACGGGTGGGCCGGGCTGTACGAGGTCACGCCGGACCACAACGCGCTCATCGGTTCGGCCGGCGGGTTCTTCTACGCCACCGGTTTCTCCGGGCACGGCTTCCTGCAGGGTCCCGCGGTCGGCGAGGTCGTGCGCGACCTCGTGCTCGGCCGCGAGCCCTTCGTCGACGTGTCCGCCCTGGACGCTTCCCGCTTCGCCGCCGACCGGGCGCGGCCCGAACTCAACTGCGTGTGAGGACAGCGATGGACGTTCTTCAGCTCATGGACGAGTGGGGACCGGAGAAGGTCGTCTGCGTGTCCGACCGGCGCACCGGCATGAAGGGCGTCCTCGTCATCGACAACACCGCGCGCGGCATGGGCAAGGGCGGCACGCGGATGAGCCCGCACGTGACGGTCGCGGAGATCGCCCGTCTCGCGCGCGTGATGACGTGGAAGTGGGCGGGTGTCGACCTGTTCTTCGGCGGCGCCAAGGCGGGCATCGTGTTCGATCCCGCCTCTCCCGACAAGGAGTCCGCGTTGCGGGCGTTCGCGCGCAAGCTGTCCAACGAGGTGCCGCGCGAGTACGTGCTCGGCCTCGACATGGGCCTCACGGAACGGGACGCCGCGATCGTCCAGGACGAACTGTCGGACCGCGGCGCTATGATGGGCGCACCGGCTCAACTCGGCGGTCTCCCGTACGACGAGCTGGGCGTCACCGGGTTCGGCGTGGCCGAGGTGGCGGACGAACTGGTGGAGCTGCGCGGGAAGCGCGTCGCCGTCCAGGGTTTCGGTGCGGTCGGTGCCGCGGCGGCCAAGCGGTTCGCCGAGCTCGGCGCCGTCGTGGTGGCGGTCTCGTCGGTGCACGGCGCGTTGGTGGACGCCGACGGCCTCGACGTCGCACGGCTGCTGGCGTTGCGGGGCCGCTTCGGCGACCTCGCGGTGAAGGAGTACGGCGACGTCCACGAACTCGGTGCCGAACTGAGGGTGCCGTGCGACGTGCTGGTGCCGGCGGCGCTGCAGGACGTCATCGACGCGGACCTGGCGGGCGAGCTCGACACCACCCTGGTGGTCGAGGGCGCCAACCTGCCTACTTCCGTTGCGGCGCAGGAGGTCCTCGCCGGGCGCGGGATCACCGTCGTGCCGGACTTCGTCGCGAACGCCGGAGGCGTGATCGCGGCGGCATTCGGGATGGACGCGCGGTACTCGGCGTTCCCGGTGGACCCCGCGACGGTGCTGGACGCCGTGTCCTCGAAGCTGAGGGCGAATGCGGCCCGCATCGTCGCCGAGGCCAGAACCCGCGGCACGACACCACATGCGGCCGCGCGCGAGCTGGCACAGGAACGCGTGCTGGCCGCGATGAAGCTGCGGGGCCGGGTCGCGTGACGGCGGCACCGGTGCCGCACCCCGCTCCGGCGCAGGCCGGGGAGTGCACGACGACGCTGCGGAGGCGAACCCCATGAGCTCTCTCGAAGGCGTGGTGATCGCCGACTTCAGCCGCGTGCTGGCGGCGCCCTACGCGACGATGGTGCTGGGCGACCTGGGGGCCGAGGTCGTCAAGGTCGAGCAGCCCGGCAGGGGCGACGAGACCCGCACGTGGGGCCCGCCGCACTACGAGGACGAGGCGACGTACTTCCTGTCCGTCAACAGGAACAAGACGTCGGTGCAGATCGACCTGTCCACCGCGGCGGGGCGCGAGCAGGCCCGCGAGCTCATCGCACGGGCGGACGTGGTGGTCGAGAACTTCAAGCCGGGCACGATGAAGAAGTTCGGGCTGGACTACGAGTCGCTGGGGCGCGACGACCTCGTCTACTGCTCGATCTCGGGGTTCGGGTCCGGCAAGGGCGCGGACCTACCCGGCTACGACCTGGTCGTGCAGGCCGTGGGCGGGTTGATGAGCGTGACCGGGCCGGGCCCGTACGAACCGGTGAAGACCGGTGTCGCGCTGGTCGACGTCCTCACCGGGCTGCACGCGTGCGTGGGCATCCTGGCGGCGCTGCGGCACCGGGAGGCGACCGGGCTGGGTCAGCTCGTCGAGCTGGACCTGCTGACCGTGCTGCTGTCCAGCATGGTGAACCAGAGCGCCGGGTTCACGCTGGCGGGCTCGGTGCCGAAGCCGATGGGCAACCGGCACCCGTCGATCGCGCCGTACGAGGTGTTCCCGACGGCCGACCAGCCGATCGTGCTCGCCGTGGGCAACGACCGGCAGTTCCGGCGGCTGTGCTCGGTGCTGGACGTGCCGGAGGCGGCGACGGACCCGCGGTTCGTCGCGAACTCCGCCAGGGTCGAGCACGTCGACGAGCTGTTCGAGATCCTCTCGGCCCGGCTGCGGACGCGGCCGGCGCAGCACTGGTTCGAGACGCTGACGCCGCTCGGTGTGCCGTGCGGCCCGGTGAACGACGTGGCCCGCGCGTTCGCGCTGGCCGAGTCGCTCGACCTGGACCCGACCGCGACGATCGGCGACATGACGCTCGTCGCGAACCCCATCCGCCTGTCGCGCACGCCGGTCACCTACCGGCTGCGCCCGCCGAAGCTGGAGCGATGACGTGCAGGACCCGTTGCAGTTGCTGGACGTCCCGTCGCTGCTGAGCGACGAGGACCGCGACATCCAGGCCACCGTCGCGGCGTTCCTCGCCGACCACGTCCGGCCGCACATCGCGTCCTGGTTCGAGGAGGGCGTGCTGCCGCGCGAACTAGCTCGCGAACTCGGCAAGCTGGGCGTGCTGGGCATGCACCTGGAGGGCTACGGCTGCGCGGGGACGTCCGCGCTGGCCTACGGGCTCGCGTGCCTGGAGCTCGAGGCGGTGGACAGCGGTATCCGCAGCTTCGTGTCGGTGCAGGGCTCGCTGTCGATGTACTCGATCCGGGAGTACGGGTCGGAGGAGCAGAAGCAGGAGTGGCTGCCGCGCCTGGCCGCCGGTGAGGCGATCGGGTGCTTCGGGCTGACCGAGCCGGACTTCGGCTCCAACCCGTCGGGCATGCGCACGCGTGCCGTGCGCGACGGCGCCGACTGGGTGCTCGACGGGTCCAAGACGTGGATCACCAACGGCGGCCTCGCGGACGTGGCGACGGTGTGGGCGCGGACCGAGGAGGGAATTCGCGGATTCCTCGTTCCGAGGGGCACGCCGGGATTCTCGACGCGAGACATCAAGAACAAGCTGTCAATGCGAGCATCCGTCACATCCGAGTTGGTGCTGGAGAACGTGCGGCTGCCGGAAAGCGCGCGGCTTCCGCTCGCGACTTCCCTGCGCGCTCCCCTTTCCTGTCTGAACGAGGCGCGGTTCGGGATCGTGTTCGGCGCGGTCGGCGCCGCGCGGGATTGTCTGCAGGCGGCGCTCGGCTACTCCGCCACACGCGTCCAGTTCGACAAACCGATCGCCGCGTTCCAGCTGACGCAGCGCAAGCTCGCGAGCATGTCCGTGCAGGTGAACACCGCGATGCTGCTCGCGTTGCACCTCGCGCGGCTCAAGGAGGCCGGCACGCTGCGGCCCGAGCAGATCAGCGTCGGCAAGTACAACAACGTCGAGGCGGCCATCTCGATCGCGCGGGAAAGCCGCACGATCCTCGGCGCCAACGGCATCTCTTCGGAGTACTCGCCGCTGCGTCATGCGAACAACCTGGAATCCGTGCTGACCTACGAGGGCACTTCTGACATCCATTTGCTATCCATCGGCCACGCGTTGACCGGAATCGCCTCGTTCCGCTGATCGTTCGCCTTATCCTGCAACCCACAATGGGGGATCGCGGGTGGGAGGACGTTCTGCCGGAGGAGACAAGCAGCCGCAGTGACGCGCGCCGCAACCGCAAGCGATTGCTGGATGCCGCGACGCACGTCCTGCGGGCTGAACCAGCTACGGCGACGATGCAGTCCATCGCGCGCAAGGCAGCGCTTTCGCAAGCGACGGCGTATCGGCACTTCCCGTCCGTGGAAGCGTTGGTGACCGCGTACCACGAGGACGTCATCGCGTCGTTGGTCGAGCACGGCGAACGGTCTCGCAAGAACGGCAAGGAACTGTTCGAGCACCAAGCCGCACGCTGGGTGAAGCTGCAGAACGTGCACGGGCCGGTGATAGTGCGGTTCTGGTCGCAGCGCGGGTTCCTGGAACGCCTGCAGGCGGCGGACGCCATGACGGCGCTGTCGTGCCACGCGTGGGACCGCGCGCTGCGCGGGGTGCTGATCGACCTGGCGCTGCCGGACACCCTGCTGAACGTGGCGCGGTTCCTGCACCACTCGCTGTTCGACCCGCGCGAGATCATGGACCTCACGAAGACCGCCGGACTCCCCGAAGAGCAGGTGGTCCGGCGGCTCTGCGACGCGTTCTACGGTGCGCTGGCGGGCTGGTCGGCCCACTAGATCCCGAGCGGGAGCACCCACTTCAGCTCGGACTTCACGTTCGGGCGGCCGTCGAGCGGGTTCTCCCCCGCGATGCCGCCGGCCGCGATCTTGTCCAGGGTCTTCATGCCCTCGGGCAGGATCTGGCCGAACACCGTGTAGTTCGGGCGCAGCGTCGAGTCCGACTGCACGAGGAAGAACTGCGAGCCGTTGGTGTCCGGACCGGCGTTGGCCATCGCGAGCGTGCCGCGCGGGTAGATCCGGCGTTCGCCGGTGGGGTCGTTCGGCGCGGGCTGCAGGTCGGTAGGCAGCTCGTCGTCGTACTTGTAGCCGGGGCCGCCCTCACCGGTGTTGGACGGGTCGCCGCACTGGAGGACCTTCAGCGTCGGGTACGCGGTCAGGCGGTGGCACTCGGTCTGGTTGTAGAAGCCGCGGTGCGCGAGGTGGATGAAGCTGTGCGCCGTGCACGGCGCCTTGGTGCGGTCGAGCACCAGCGGCAGGTCGCCCTGGTTGGTCCTGACCTTCACCAGGACCTTGCCCTTGGTGAGCCACGGGTCGCGGGGAATGGACACGGGCCGGGCGGCCGGTTCGTCCGGAGTCGCGGTGAAGCCGCAGTCGGGACGTGCTCCGACCTGCGCTTCGGGCTGCGCGGACGCGGTCCCCGTGACGAGTCCCGCGGCCACTGCCGCGATTGCCAGACCAGCTGCGATTCGCCTCATGCGCGTTTCCTAGCCGAGCTCGCGAGGGGCGGCAAGTCTTAACGGATCACTCGATCCAGCGACGTGTACCGGATCCGAGACCGGGTACCCCGACTCCATAGGGAGGTAATGCAGTCATGGGATTCGACGAGTTGAAGAACAAGGCCAAGGACCTGATCGGCCAGCACGGCGACAAGGTCGACCAGGGTGTCGAGCGGGCCGGCCGGTTCGCCGACGAGAAGACTGGTGGCAAGCACACCGCGCACATCGATCAGGGCGAGGACAAGCTCAAGGAAGGCCTCCGGAACTTCGGTGGCCAGCAGCACTGAGCAGGACGCACACCCGGTGTGGGTCCGTGAGGCTCCGCACGCGGCTGGTTCGCGTGTGAGTTACGCCTGATCGGACCATCTGCGCCCGCGGGCGCATGCACGTCCCCGATTCACTTCCGCGATCCCGGCGACACGGTTACCGTCATTCGCCGGGATCGCGGAGGTGTGTGTGGATCCGAGCGGGGTGACAAGAGCGGCACGGCTGACCGCTTTGGCCGCGTTGTGCCTGGTCACCGTCGTTCTGCTGCTTCCGGCCGCCATCAGCGTGAGCACCGGTGGGACCGTGCCGGAGTTCTTCGGCGAGTTCGGCAGGTGGTTGTGGCCCGCCGTCGGCATGATGGTGCTCGTCGCGGTCGGCCTCGCGCTCTGGGAACGCGTCCGCGGTCACGAGACCAGCAACCGCGCCGCCGTGCTCGGCCGCGTCGAGGCGCGGATGAAGGCGTTGCTCGCGTCCTCGCTGGCTGCCCAGACCCAGATCAAGCTCGGCGTGCTGCGGCAGCCGAAGCTCGAGGTGCGCGTCGAGGGCGAGTCGCTCTCCTACTCGAAACTCGAGGCCATCTACGACCGGCTCGGCCACAGCATGGTCCTCGTCGGACCGGTCGGCAGCGGCCGTTCGACGTTGCTGCGCGAGCTGTGCCTGACGTTGGTCGAGAGGGCGCGCAACGACCCCGAGGCGCCGATCCCCGTTGTGGTGGACCTGGCCACGTGGCGCGCGTACGGCACCCGCAAGCCGACCGAGTTCACCGCGTGGCTGCTGCGCGAGATGAACCGCCGCTACGGCATCAGCCGTTCGGCGAGCACGATCTGGCTGCGCCGCGACCGCGTGACCGTGCTCGTCGACGGGTTGGACGAGGTCCCGCGCGTCGACCGCGCGCTCTGCGAGGCCGAACTGGCGCCGTTCGCGTCGGTCGTGTGCTCGACGGGTCCCATCGAGAACCTGCCGACGGTGTACGTCGAACCCTTGTCCCGCGGTCAGGTGCTCGAGTACATCGCGTCGGTCAGCCCCCGCCTCGACGGCTTGGAGTCGGCGCTGACGCCGGAGATCTGGGAGCGGGTGGACTCGCCGCTGGCACTGAACCTGCTGGCGTTGACGCACCTCGACAAGCAGGTCGACACGATCGGCACCGACTTCGTGGGTTCCTTCGTGGTGGAACGGCTTTCCGGGCAACGGGGTGCCGGCCCCACGATCCGCGCGTTGAAGTTCCTCGCCCGGCTGGACCGACCGGACCTCGGCGCGCCGGTGCACATGCCGCACCGGCGCGCGTGGCTCCCGTTGCTGCCGACGCGTCCACTGTGGTTGTTGTTCGTGCGGGCGGTACCTGCCGCATACGCCGGCGGTGTGTGTGCTGTGGCGTTCTTGACCGGGGTCCGCCTCGGATTGTGGCCCGCCCTGGTGTTCGTGGTCGCGGCATCGGCGTTGCTCGTCCTGGTCAACAAACTGCCGAACGTCTTCCACCCGCCCGGCCGGGCCCACGGGATCATCACCGCCGCGATGGCGTTCCTCGCGGGCGTGGTCGCCGGGTTCATGGTCGGACTCGCCGGGTTGTGGCTCGGCGAGATCGGGAAACCATGGCCGTACGCGGTGGTGTACGTGTTCGTGGTGGTGGCGTCGTTCTTCCTGGCGTTGGGTTTCGTGCCGGGCGACGCACCGATTCCGTGGTCCGTGCTGATCGCCGCCGCACCGGGTGCCGCGATGATCTGGACAGGCCCCTACGTCGTGCTGGCGGGCATGGGGATGGGCTTCTCGGCGGGTGTGGCGGGCGGTGTCTTCGCCGCGGCCGTGGGACGGGTGTGGCGCACGGTGCGTCCGGCGCAGCAGAAGCGGATGAGGCTCGGGCGGTCGTGGTGGATCCAGCCCGCCGTCCCGGTTCTGGGCCTGGTGGGTCTGCTGGGAGGACTCGGCACGACGGGCTCCTGGGGCACCGCACTCGGTGTCGCACTGGGCCTGCTGGTGACGCCGACGGCATCGCGCGACTACGTGTGGCCGTTCGACGCACTCGCCGAAGTCGCGGCCGAGGGCGTCACCCGGCCCCTGTCCCTGGGCGAGTTGTCGTTCCGCCGTAAGGCTTTGCTCCACCTGGCCCAAGATCGCCTGCTGCTCACCCGAGTGGACGGTGACCATCGCTTCGTTCACGTGGCTCTGCGCGACCATCTGGCCGCATGTGACCCGACTGCGCTGGTCAGGGCCACGCGACGTTGAACCTTCCCGACCTGCGGGCCGTACGGCCTGACAGGAAGGGTCGGGTGTTGCACATGCGCTGGTCGCAGAGCTGGCTCGCGGGCGCCGGGGTGTTCTCGGTCGTCGCCGCCATCGGGGGCGCGGCCTTCGCCGTCGCCGGGTCCGCGGCTCCCTCGTCCGAGCCGGGGACGGCGGGCAAGGAGGTCTGCACGGGAAAACCCCTCGGCGCGGTGGCCTCGCCCGGCCCGGCCGGTGTCACCTCGGACCGGCTCCCGGTGGGAACCTCGTTGCGCCTCACCAACCTCGCGAACGGCCGGGCGATCACCGTGCCGGTCACCGGCGCCTCCTCGGGGTGTGCCGTGCTGAACTCCGCGGCCTTCGACGCGCTGCGCTCGGCCGAGTCGGACACCGCCCTCCGGCGGGTCCGGGTGGAGATCGTCGGGAACGCGCCGGCGCCCACGTCCGTCCGGGCCGCCACGTCCCGCGTGCGGGCCTCCGGGGTCGTCGGTCAGGTCGTGTGCGAGGACGCGGCGGTCGGGCTGTCCGCCGTGGGCGGTGCGCCGGGTGCCTTCTCGTCCCAGCTGCCCGTCGGCACCTCGGTGCGGGTGACCAACCTGGACAACGGCCGGCAGGCGACCGTCCGGATCGTCGGGGTCGGCCCGGCCTGCGTGCTGCTGAACAGCGCGGCGTTCGCGCTCGTCGGCGAGTCCGGGACGAACACGATCACGCGGGCCCAGATCGAGATGGTGACCTGAGCCCTGCCGGCCGACACGCCTCGCTCGGCAGGCGAGCAGACCGCGTCACCAGTCCATCGGCTCGTCGGGCTCCTCCGGCTCCGGCCACTCGTCCGCCCCGCCGCCCGACCCCCACGCCGCACCGCCGGTGCTCGTGGTCTTCTGCTGCTTGGGCTTCGCCGGGGCGGCCGCGGGAGCGGCGGCCGGTGCCGGGCCACCTCCCGCCACCACCTCGAGGATCTGCTCGCCGTACTTGGTGAGCTTCGCCTGGCCGACGCCGCTCACCCCGCCCAGCTCGGACAGCGAGCCTGGGCGGGAGGCGGCGATGGACTTCAGCGTGGCGTCGTGGAAGATCACGTAGGCGGGCACGCCCTGCTCACGGGCCTGCTGGGCACGCCACTCGCGCAGCGACTCGAAGAGCGGGGTGGCCTCCGAGGGGAGGTCGACCTTCACCTTGGCCGCGGCCGCCGTGGCCGTGCGGGTGGTCGAGCGGGCCGGGGCCGGGTCCTTGCGCATCTTCACTTCGCGCTTGCGCCCCAGCACCTCGGAGCTCGCCTCGGTGAGCACGAGGGTCGAGTACTCGCCCTCGACCGCGAGCAGGCCCTGGGCCAGGAGCTGGCGGGCCACGCCGCGCCACTCGCTCTCGTTCAGGTCCTCGCCGAGGCCGAACGTGCTGAGCTGGTCGTGGTCGAACTGGATGACCTTGGCGGTCTTGCGGCCCAGCAGGATGTCGATGGCCTGGCCGGCGCCGAACTTCTGGCCGCGCTCCTTGCGCAGGCGCCAGACCGTGGACAGGAGCTTCTGGGCGGCCACCGTGCCGTCCCACGACTCGGGTGGCGTGAGGCACGTGTCGCAGTTGCCGCACGGCACGCCGCTCTGGCCGAAGTAGTCGAGGAGCCGGGCACGGCGGCACGTGATCGTCTCGCACAGGGCCAGCATCGCGTCGAGGTGCATCTGCGAGCGGCGGCGAAACGCCTGGTCGCCCTCCGACGACTCGATCATCTTCCGCTGCTGCACCACGTCCTGCAGGCCGTAGGCGAGCCAGGCGGTGGACGGGAGGCCGTCGCGGCCCGCGCGGCCCGTCTCCTGGTAGTAGCCCTCGACGGACTTCGGCAGGTCGAGGTGGGCCACGAAGCGGACGTCCGGCTTGTCGATGCCCATGCCGAACGCGATCGTGGCGACCATGACCAGGCCGTCCTCGCGCAGGAACCGGGCCTGGTTGCGCTGGCGCACCGACGCGTCCAGGCCCGCGTGGTACGGCAGCGCGGGGATGCCGTTGGCCACCAGGAACTCCGCGGTCTTCTCCACGGAGGCCCGGGAGAGGCAGTAGACGATGCCCGCGTCACCGTCGTGCTCGCCGCGCAGCAGGTCGAGGAGCTGCTTCTTCGGTTCCTTCTTGGGAACGATGCGGTACTGGATGTTCGGGCGGTCGAAGCTCGAGACGAACTGGCGGCCCTCGGAGAGGTCGAGCCGCGTCAGGATCTCCTGGCGCGTCGCCTCGGTGGCGGTGGCGGTCAGCGCGATGCGCGGCACCTTCGGCCAGCGTTCGTGCAGCTGCGTCAGGGAGAGGTAGTCGGGCCGGAAGTCGTGGCCCCACTGGGAGACGCAGTGCGCTTCGTCGATCGCGAAGAGCGCGATCTCGCCCTGGTCGAGCAGCCTCAGCGTCGCCTCCGACGTGAGGCGCTCCGGCGCCAGGTAGAGCAGGTCGAGCTGGCCGTTGACGAACTCGGCCTCGACCATCCGGCGCTCGTCCCAGGACAGCGAGGAGTTCAGGAAGCCCGCGCGCACGCCGAGCGCACGCAACGCGTCCACCTGGTCCTGCATGAGCGCGATGAGCGGGGAGACCACCACGCCGGTGCCGGGGCGGACCAGGGCGGGGACCTGGTAGCACAGCGACTTGCCGCCGCCTGTCGGCATGAGCACGAGCGCGTCGCCGCCCGAGATCACGTGCTCGACGATGTCGGCCTGGTCGCCGCGGAACTCGGGGTACCCGAAGACGCGCTGCAGGACCTGCAGCGCGTCTCCGTGCTCGGTTGAACCCATGGCGCCGATGCTAGCGAGCAGCACCGACAGTCCGGGCGGCTAGCCCAACTCGCCCCTCGTACCAGCGGAAACGCTGCTGGCGGTGAGCGGGGCGGGCGAGGCGGAGGGCACCGCGCCCTTCAGCGGGATCCGCACCGACGTGCTCGCCAGGTCGACGGTCAGCCCGGGCAGCTGGCTCGGCCGCACGACGACGCTCGAGTCGGTACCGCCGATCAGGAGGCCGAGCCGGTGCCCCGCCGGGACCACGTGGTCCGTTGTGGACAGTCGGAACGTGATGCCGTACCTGGTTCCCGGGGTGATCGTGCGCGTGACCGAGCGCGACTCGTAGTTCGCGAGGTCCGCCCAGCCGCGCGCGATGACCTGGGCGTCGACGCTGCCGGTCGTCGCCTCGGTGTTGCGGTAGCAGGCGTCGTCGCCGGTGCGGCTCTCACCCCAGCACGACTCCGTGGTCAGGGTTCGGATGCCCTCGCCCGTCCTGACCTGCGCCGGGCCGTAGTCGACGAGGTACGCCGTCAGGTGCGCGGTCGGCGTCGACGACGACACACCCACCGTGATGGACGATGTGCCCGCGACGCGCAGATCCGACGTGAGCGGTGCCGTCGAGTAGATCACCCGGCCGGTGTTCGAGCCGGAGAGCCAGGTGGACGGCGTCGCGCTGCCGTTGTCGGTGAACGCCGCCGTGCCCGTGCCCGCGGCCGTGCCCAGACCCGAAGAAGACGGACGCAACACGGTGCTCACGGTCCCGGCGGGCGGCCACGTCTGGTCGTCCTCCCACTGGTTGGGAGCGCGCTCCGCGGACACCTGTGCTTCGTTCTCGATGCCGTTCTGCACGTTCAGCAGCCAGCGGTCGAACCAGCGGTGCAGCGTGGAGACCCACTCACCGCGCCGGAAGTCGAACGGGTCGACGTGCGCGGTCTGCGAGAACCACAGCTTCTTCGGCACCGAGGCGGGCAGCGCGTCCCAGAACTGGCCGTACTGCAACGTCTTCACGTTGAGGTCGTTCTGACCGTGGATGGCGAAGACCGACGCCTTCACGCGTGAGGCGTTGCGCACGAAGTCACGCGCCTGCCACATGGCCGTGTAGTCGCCGTTGGCCGGAGAGCCGTTCGTCATCTGCGTGCGCACCGCACCGCAGCGCGACCGCGCGTTGGAGTTCTCGAACTGCGATCCCAGCCCGGTGGGCGAGCTGTAGCTGTTGTACGCGACGCCGTCCGAGCGGAACCAGTCGTACCAGGAGCTGATGCCCGCGATCGGCACGATGGTCTTCAGCCCGTCGACGCCGGTGGCCGCCACGCCGTTCGCGATCGAGCCGTCCCACGACTTGCCGATCATGCCGACGGCGCCGGTCGACCACGAGGCCGACTTGGTCGCGGTGCCGGTCAGGCTGGTGTAGCCGGTGCGGCGGCCGTTGAGCCAGTCGATCACGGCGGTGCCGGACGCGATCTCGGACTGGCCGCCGACGTCGACGCAGCCGCGCGAGCGGTTCGTGCCGAGGAAGTCGACGAGCACGACCGCGTAGCCGCGCGGCACGAAGTAGTTGTCGTAGAACAACGGGAACTTCACCGGCACGCCGGCGGAGTCGTAGGTCTTGACCTCGCTCTCGTTGCCGCGTCCCGTGCTCTGGTAGTAGGGACTGGCCTCCATGATCACGGGCACGCGCCCGGTCGTGGACGGCCGGATGATGTCGGCGGCGACCCGGTCGCGGGTGCCGTCGCCGTCGACGTCGAGCCCGGAGTCGACGTAGACGGTCTCGCGGACCGCGTCGGCCATCGAGTGGACGGGCGCGGACACGCCGCCGGACAGGGTGAACGCCGGTGTCGCCGCTGTGGCAGGGAGTGGCGTCAGGGTCAGGGCCCCTGCCAACGCCACTACAACACGAACACGCTTCATGAGTTTTCACGCTAAGGAGTGATGAAGTCACCCCGTCAGAGCCGAAAGGATTGATCCTCCTCGGTTGCGCCGCTACGCCTCGTGGCGAATATTCGACCTTCGTGAGCTTCACCTTCGAACCAGGCCGCACCCGTGTCGTCTTCGGCCGCGGCACCGCCGCCTCCGTGCGCGAGGAAGCCGAACGGCTCGGCGCGACGAGGGTCCTGCTGATCGCCCGGCACGGCGGCGACAAGGTGGCGGCCGGGCTCGGCACGCTGCTCGCCGCCCGGTTCACCGGCGCGGTCATGCACACGCCTGTCGAAGTCACGGAGCGCGCGCTCGCGTCGTTGCGCGAACACGGCGCGAACTGCGTGGTGTCAGTCGGCGGCGGGTCCAGCACCGGGTTGTCCAAGGCGCTGTCGGCGCGCGCGGGCGTGCCGCAGATCGTCATCCCGACCACCTATGCGGGTTCCGAGGTCACGCCGGTGCTCGGCGAGACGGCGGCGGGGCTGAAGAAGACGCGGCGCGACCCGGCCGTCCAGCCGGGCGCGGTGATCTACGACGTCGACCTGACGCTGGACCTGCCGCTCGACGTCACCGTGACGAGCGCGCTCAACGCCCTCGCGCACGCCGTCGCCGCGAGGGGCAACGAGAACCCGTTGGTCGACGCCATCGCGACTAAGGCGATCGAGGGGGTTTTGCACGCTTTGGGCGGAAACCCGTCCACTGTGGATGCGCGCACCGAACTGCTGTCCTCGGCGTGGCTCGCGGGCACCTGCCTGGCGTCCGTCCCGATGGGACTGCACCACAAGCTGGCGCACGTTCTGGGCGGTACGTTCGGATTGCCGCATGCCGCCACACACACCGCGTTGCTCGCACACACCGCACCGCAAGACCTGGTGAAACGCATCCACGACACGGCCACCCGGTTCGGCGCGGCCACGTCGTTGCGCGAACTGGGGATGGCTGAGTCCGATTTGCCCCGTGCTGCGGAGATCGCCGAGCACCCCGACGCGCTGCGGGTGTTGACCAATGCGTGGCGCGACGCATCCCCCGGCTGATGGGTTGTCATTCTTAAGGCTGATGTTCACGGCCGTGAACAGAGACGAACCTCCGATGTGGGACCTGAAGAGTTCCTGAAGCATTGCGGACATGCTCAGCCCGTTGGATCTGTCCCTGATAAACGGACCGATCCCCCAGGTCGCCACGGTCGCGGCCGCTCTCGCACTGACATTTCTGGCAGTTCGCAGGGACAGGTCCTGGTGGACCCGCGTGCTGCCGGTCGTCGTGCTGTCGTGCGCACTCTTCGTGACCGGCCTGACGCTCGTCATCAACCACCTGTGGAAGCCGTGGCCCGAACCGCTGCCGGTGGTCCTGATGGTGTGGCTGGGCGCGGCGCTGACCGCGGTGGCCCTCGCGATCGCGCGACTGAGGTCCGGGCGGTGGTACGGCCGGACGTTCGGCGTGCTCCTGGCCCTCGGCGTGATGACCAGCGCCGTGGTCGCGACGAACGCGCACTTCGGGCAGTACCCCAACACGCGCGCGATGCTCGACGTCTTCCGCAACGACCGGGTCGACCTGAACGAGGCCGCTCCCCCGGCGAACGGCGTCGTCGAGGTGCCCGTGGGCAAGACGCTCGCCGACGTCTGGACGAGGCCGGCGGGCCTGCCGGACAAGGGCACGGTCTCCGAGGCGGAGATCCCCGGCGCGTTCAAGTCCAGGCCGGCGTGGGTGTACCTGCCGCCCGCCTACGCCACGACGCCACGCCCGCGCCTGCCCGTCATCGTGCTGATGGCGGGTCAGCCGGGCAGTCCGCGCGACTGGTTCGACGGCGGCCGGATCCTCGACAACCTGGACGCCTACGCGCGGGCGCACGACGGGCTCGCGCCGATCGTCGTCGTGGCCGACCAGCTCGGCTCCACGACCGCGAACCCGCTATGCCTCGACTCGAAGCTGGGCCAGTCCGAGACCTTCCTGGCCCGCGACGTGCCCGCGTGGATCAAGCAGCGGCTCACCGTCGACGAACGCCGTGAGGCGTGGACCGTCGCGGGCTTCTCGCAAGGCGCCACGTGCTCCGTACAGCTGGCCGTGCGCGCGCCGGACGTCTACGGCAACTTCATCGCTCTCGCGCCCCAAGGCGAGCCCACGCTCAGCACACGGCAGGAAACGGTGAAGACGGTGTTCGGCGGCGACGAAGCCGCGTTCACCCGCATCAACCCCAGGGACATCCTCGCGCGCCAGCGGTTCCCCCGGACCGCGGGCGTGGTCGTCGCGGGCAGGGACGACCCGATGTACCGCAAGCCGGACGCCGAGGTGTACGAAGCCTGCCGCAAGGCCGGAATGGACGTGCTGTGGAAAGAACTGCCGAACGGTCACGACTGGAACATGGCGCGGGAGGGCCTCTTCGGGTCGCTGCCGTGGCTCGCGGCGCGGACAGGACTCACCAGATGATCACCCGCCTCTTCCGCGGAGCGCCGCTGACCTGCGTCTTCCTGATCGTCTTCTGGACGGCCGGGGCGCTGACCGGCGCGGTCGGCGACCAAAACGACGCGCTGCTCGCGTGGACCGGCTTCGGCACCGGGAGTCCCCTGTGGACGGTGCTGAGCTCCGCGTTCTGGTCGATGGACCTGCTCGGCTACGTGGCCACCACCGTCCTGCTGCTGGTCTTCGGACCGGTGGCGGAGCGCTCGTTCGGTGCGGCCAAGACCGCGGCGATCTTCCTCTCCTCGCACGTCCTGGGCTCGTTCCTGGGCCTCGGCCTGGTGCTGATCGGCCGGGACGTGCACTGGTCGTGGCTCGAGTCGCTGGTGGGCGAGGTCGCCGCGGGGCCGTCGATCGGCGGAGTGGGCCTGGCGCTGGCGCTGACGTTCCGGATGCCGCCGCTGTGGAGGCGCCGCGTCCGGCTGCTGACGATCTTGTCGGTGCTCGTGCTTACCCTGTACTCAGGTTGGCTCGAAGATCTGCTCCGACTGTCCGGTGGCGTGGCCGGGTTGCTGATCGGGGCGTTGTTCGTGAAGAGCGGTCCGGCGCGGACGCCGCGGTCGTTGCAGGAAACGCGTGTGCTGGTGGCGTTGCTGCTGGCCGCGTCGGCGCTCGGGCCGGTCGTGGCGATGATGTCGCCGTACCCGAACGGCCCGCTGGCGTGGTTCGCGGACCTGGTGGCGGTGGCCCAGCCGTCGCAGGAGTACGTCGACGAGGTGTGCGGCGCGGACGTGGTGGACGTCTGCCGGACGATGGTGATCCAGCTGTCGTACGGCCGGTTCCCCGCGCTCGTGATGTCGCTGCTGCCCGCGATGCTGCTCCTCGTGCTGGCGGAGGGGCTGCGACGCGGCCGCCAGTTCGCGTGGTGGTCGGCGCTGGTGTGCAACGTGGCGTGCACCGCCTTCATCGGGTGGTACGTCGTGGAGGCCGCGCGGATTCCGGACGTGGGTGCGGTGGAGATGGCGTTCTCCTTCGGCATCCCGATGCTGGCGCCGCTGGCGATCACGGTCGTGCTGCTGGTGACACGGCGGCACTTCACCGTGCGCCTGCCGCGGCACGCCGTCAGGAAGTTCTGGCGGTTCACGGCGGGCAGCGTCGCGCTGCTGTCGGCGCTGTACGTCTTCGGCGGGTACCTGGTCCGCGACCAGTTCGCGCCGGAGCCGGGCTTCGGCGCGCTGCTGGCCGACCTGCCGACGCGGTTCCTGCCGCCGGGCTACCTCGGCCTGGTGCCGTTGCAGTTCTCGGCGGAGGGCTTCGCCGGGGCGCTGCTGTTCGAGTACACGGGCGTCGTGTTCTGGCTGATCGTGCTGGCGGGTCTGCTGATGGCGTCGTGGCGGTCGTGGCCGGCGACCTGCGAGAAGGAGGCGGAACGCGCCCGTGAGCTGATGCGGCGCCACGGTGGCTCGTCGCTGTCGTACATGACGACGTGGCGTGGCAACCAGTACTGGTTCACGCCCGACGGCGAGACGGCGATCGCCTACCGGGTGGTGGCGACGATCGCGCTGACGGTCGGCGACCCGATCGGCCCGGCGCGTGCCGGTGCCGTGCGCGGGTTCGCGGAGTTCTGCGCGCAGAACGGCTGGACGCCGTGCCTCTACAGCGTGGGCAACGAGACGAGGGAGGTGGTCGAGGAACTGGGGTGGTCTGCGGTGCAGGTCGCCGAGGACACCGTGATCGAACTCGACGAGCTGAGCTTCACGGGTAAGAAGTGGCAGGACGTGCGCACGGCGCTGAACAAGGCCGCCAAGGCCGGGATCACCGCCGAGTGGTGCACCTACGCCGACGCGCCGTTCGCGATCACCGACCAGATCCGGTCGATCTCGGCGGAGTGGGTGGCGGACAAGGGCCTGCCCGAGATGGGCTTCACGCTGGGCGGCCTCGAGGAGCTGACCGGCGACGGCGTGCGCTGCCTGCTGGCCGTCGACGGCGACCGCACGGTGCACGGCATCACGAGCTGGCTGCCGGTGTACGCCGACGGCGAGGTCGTGGGCTGGACGCTCGACTTCATGCGCCGTCGCACGCACGGGTTCCGCGGCTCGATGGAGTTCTTGATCGCCTCGGCGGCACAACAGCTCCAGGCCGAGGGCGCGAAGTTCCTGAGCCTGTCGGGAGCACCGCTGGCGCGGCTGGACCGCGGCGAACGCCCGCGGGCGCTGCAGCGCGTCCTCGACCTGACCGGGCAGGTGCTGGAGCCGGTGTACGGCTTCCGCTCGCTGTTCGCGTTCAAGGCGAAGTTCCAGCCGAAGTACCGGCCGATGTTCATGGCGTACCCGGACTCGGCCGCTCTGCCGCGCATCGCGAACGCCGTCAGCCGCGCGTACCTCCCGCACCTCAACGCGCGCCAGGGCCTCCGGCTGGCGACCAAGATGATCATCCGGACGCGCGAGCGGCCGACCTCGCCGAGCCGGACCAGCTAGCCGTGCGCCGGTCTTCCGGCGGGGCACCGCTCCCTCGTCCGGATGACCGCGGACCGGACGCTTGCACCACTTCCTGGTCCGAACGGGTGGAGACCCGGTTCCCACCCGCGCACCCGAGCCCGGCTGGGCGAAGATGCGCCGATGACCGCGCGGGGCGATCTGCCTGCCCAGACCACGACGTTCGTCGGCCGCCAGACCGTGCTCGCCGACGCCGCGGCGCACCTCGGCCGGGCGCGGCTGATCACCCTCGCCGGGGTCGCGGGCGTGGGCAAGTCGCGGGTCGCCGCGGAGATCGGGCGCGCCGCGGCGGGGGCGGGGTCGTTCCAGCACGGCGTCCGGCAGGTGCGGCTCGGCGACCTCGGCGAGCCGGCTCTGCTCGCCAGGACGGTCGCTGCCGAGCTGGGGATCGTCGACAACTCGCCGGACTCGGGGTTCGGGCGGCTCGTGGAGTCGTTGTACGACAAGCACCTGCTGCTCGTCCTCGACCACGTCGACCACCTGCTGGAGGCGGTCCGGCACTTCGTGCACCACCTGTTGCGGGAGTGCGAGGGCGTCACGGTCCTCGTGACCTCGCGGGAGCCGCTCGGCGTCTACGGCGAGAGCGTGGTGCGGGTGCCGCCGCTGGGCGACGAGGCCTTGAAGCTGTTCCTCGCCAGGGCGGACGTGGCGCCGGCCGAGGAGACCCTGCCGGAGGTCAAAGCGCTGTGCCAGGCCGTGGGCGGGCTGCCGCTCGCCGTCGAACTGGTGGCCGCGCGCGGGCCGGAGCTGTCGGCGGGCCAGGTGCTCGACGAGCTCGGGACGGGGGCGCTGGACGACGTTCTCGAGTGGGCGGCGCGGCACTGCACGGACGAGGAACGGCGCGTGTGGGCTGCACTGTCGGTGTTCCCGGCGGACTTCGACCTGGCCGCGGCGGAGGCGGTCGCGGGTGCGGACGCGCGGGCGGCGGTGGCCGCGCTCGTGCGGAAGTCGATCGTGTCGGTGGATCGCAGCGGTCGTCACCGGTTGCCGCACGCGGTGGCGGAGTTCGGTGCGCGGTTGCTCGGTGACACCGGCGAACCGTTGCGGCGGCATGCGTTGCACTACAACGCGTTCGTCGACGAGGCGACGCGGCTGTGGTTCTCGCCGGACGAGGCGTGGTGGCTGGGGCGGTTGCGGGAGGAGTGGCCGAACGTCCGGGCCGCCATCGGGCACGCGCTGCGGACGCCGGACCTGGTCGAGACCGGCACGCTGATGGCGATGAACGTGCAGCGCACGCGGTTCACGGCGTCCGCGGGCAGGCTCGGTCAGGCGCGGGATCTGCTCGCCACGGCACGCGAGGTCGTCACCGAGACACCGCTGCGAACGGCATTGCTGGCGCACTGCGCGTACATGGCGCAGGCGTTGGGAGACATGGCGACGGCGATCCCGTTGATGAACGAGGCCCGAGCGTTACCGCGGCAGACCGCGACCGACGTGAACCTGATGATCGTCGAGGCCACGCACCTCTTCTTCGTCGAGGGCTCGGCGGATTGCGTTCCGTTGTACGAGCACGTCGAGCTCTGCAAGCAGTACGCACCACCCGGTGACGCCTACTTCACCGAGCTGATGCACGCGATGGCGGCGTGCTTCCTGCTCGACGCCGAAGCCGCCGACAAGGCCACGACCGGGCTGCTGCGAGCAGCGGAGGACAGCGGCGTCGAGTGGTCGCGTGCCTGGGGCCTGTGGCACCGGGGGCTGTACGAACTGCTGCACGGCGACCCGGCCGAGGTGCACCCGCTGGCGATCGAGGCGCTGCGAACCCAGCTGGCGATCGGCGACGCGTGGGGTCCCGCGTACAGCCTGTGGCTGCTGGCCTGCACCTGCGCGGAGCTGGGCGCGTTCGACCGCGCGGCACGGCTGCTCGGCGCGGTTCGGTCGCAGGAACGGGTCTCGCGGATCTCGTTCGCCACGATGAGCCCGTTCCGCACGCTGCTGGAACGCGCGGACCGGACCGTGCGCCGCGCGCTCGCCGACGACTACCCGGTGATCACGACCCTGGGCCTCGACCTGCGCCCGGACCAGGCGATGGAGTTCGCCCTCGAACCGGTGCCGGACACCGAACGCCGGCCGCCCAAGCCGCTGCTGCCCGGTGGGTTGACCCGGCAGGAGTTCACGATCGCCGGTCTGGTCGCGGAAGGACTCACGTCGAACCAGATCGGCTCACGGCTGTTCATCTCACCGAGAACAGCGGATCGCCACGTGGTCAACATCCGCGTCAAACTGGGCTTGCCGACGAGGGGCGCCCTCGCGGCGTGGCACCGTTCAACGTCGGGAGAGCACTAACGCGCGTCGAGCGCGAGCTTCAACCCCAGCGCGACGAACACCGAGGCGGTCAGCCGGTCGAGCAGGACCTGCTGGCGCAGCAGGAAAGCACGCGCCCGGCCCGCCACCACGACCAGGAACGGCATCCACACCAGACCGAGTCCGAGGTGCACCGCCACGAGCACGGCACCCCACGCCGGCTGCCCGGCGGGCATGAACTGCGGCAGCAGCGACAGGTAGAAGACGCCGACCTTGGGGTTGAGCAGGTTCGTCAGCAGCCCCGCCCGCAACGACGCCCGCGCGCCCGGCACCGGACGTGAGTCCTGCAGCGACACCGCCTTGCGGGAGTTCCACAACGCCTTGGCGCCCAGGTAGATCAGGTAAGCCGCTCCGAGCCAGCGCACGACGTCGTAGGCCACCTCGGACGCCGTCAGCAGCGCCGTCAGACCCGCGAGGCTCGCCACCGCCCACACCAGACATCCCAGCGAGATGCCCAGCACCACGCCCAGCGCCGCGCGCCTGCCGCTGAGCAACGCCGTGCGCAGCACCATCACCGTGTCGAGACCCGGGGTGAGAACGGTGAGCAGCGCGATGATCGAGAAGCTCAGGAGTGCGGCGGTCGACATGCGCCCATCAGACCACAGGTCAGCGGGCGTCGGCCGCGGTCTTCAAGCCGAACGCGATCAGCGCTGAAGCGGACAGGCGGTCGAGCAGAGTCCGTTGCCGCAGCAGGAATGCACGCGCGCGACCGGCCGCGGTGATCAGCACCGGGAACCACAGCAGACCGATGCCGAGGTGGATCGCCACGAGCACCGCGCCCCACGCCGGCTGCCCGACCGGGAGGAACTGCGGCAGCAACGAGATGTAGAAGACGCCCGGCTTCGGGTTCAGCAGGTTGGTGAGCAGCCCGACCCGCACGGCCACGCGCACCGACGGCACCGGTGCGGGCTCGGCGACCTCGACGGGACGGCGTGAGTTCCACAAGGCCTTGACACCCAGGTAGATCAGGTATCCGGCACCAAGCCAGCGCACGATGTCGTAGGCCAGTTCGGACGCCTGCAGCAACGCCGTCAGCCCGACCAGTCCGGCCGCCGCCCACACCAGGCACCCCAGCGTGCTGCCCACCACGACCCCCATCGCGGCACGGCGGCCGACCAGCACTGCGGTCCGCAGCACCAGCACCGTCTCCAGTCCGGGCGTGATGACGGTCAGGAGCGCGACGAGCGTGAAACTCAGCAGCGCGGCGGTCGACATGCCGCCATCAGAACACGGAACGGCTGGAGCACCAGAAGAGTTAACACGCCGGACACGAGCCGCTAGCGGTACCAGGCGCGCACGCCCATCCGCCCGGTGCTGCCGAGGTCCACGAGGATCCCCCGCTCCGGCGAGGCCGGCGCCAGCGTCTGCCACGTGCCGCCCGCCGCGGCCGCGATGTCGACGTGGCTGCCCACCTGCGGCGGGTCGACGGACGTGTGGGTGTTGCGCCACAGGAACGCCGTCTTGGCGCGCTCCCCCGGCGCCACCGCGATCGGCTGCGGCGCGTCGTCGAACCCCGCGACCGACGCGATACCGCCAGAGCCCTGGACGATCTCGGCGGTGAGCGGCTGCCATCCCTCGTCGAGCAGCTTGACCTGCGGATAACCGTGGAGCTGCACGGGCTTGGTGCCGCAGTTGAGCACCTCGACGGCCATCACCCGCAGCCCCGACGCCGCCTCGGTGGCACCGGCCGTGAAGCGCAGACCCGTGTCGCACGCGGGCTCGTTCGTCGGCGTGACCAGAGAGACCGGCCGCTCGACCGTCGGTTCCGGGAGCGATGGCGCCTGCGGCCGCGTCCCGCACCCCACGAGGCCCGCGAACGCAGCCGCTAACACGAGAATCTTGCCCCCAGTTCTCATGTCCGCGATCATGCCACACGGTCTAAATTAGTTGACATCGACTAGCTAGACTCGGATAGTTGACTTCAACCAACGGAGGTCCGGATGCGGCGCAAGGTGTCGAACCCGCTGGCACTGGCAGTGCTGGCTCATCTCGCCATGGGGCCCATGCACCCCTACGAGCTGGGCAAAAAGCTCAAGGACACCGGCAAGGACCGCAACATCAAGTTCAACCGCGGCTCGCTCTACATGGTCGTCGAGCAGCTGCGGAAGGCCGGGTTCGTCGCCGAGCAGGAGACCGTCAAGGACACCCAGCGGCCCGAGCGCACGATCTACGCGCTCACCGAGGCCGGGCGCCACGAGCTCCACGACTGGATGCGCGAGCTCGTCCGCGACCCGGTGCAGGAGTACCCGCGGTTCGGGGTGGCGCTGTCGCTCATCTCGGTGCTGGACCCGGTCGAGACGGTGGAGCTGCTCCGAGCGCGCGCGGAGGCGTTGACGGCGGACCTCGACGAGACGCGGAGGTTGGTCGCCGAGGCCACCGGCGACGGCCTGGAGTGGATCTTCCTCGTCGAGGAGGAGTACCGGATCTCGTTGCTGGAGGCGGAACTGCGGCTCGTCGACAGGCTCAGGGGGGAACTCGGCAAGGCCGAGTACCAGCGGTTGTGGCGTCAGCACTTCGGAGGGGAACAGTGAAGGCACTGGTCATCGGGGGCGGTATAGCGGGGCCCGTCACGGCGCTCGCGTTGCGCAAGGCCGGCATCGAGTCGGTGGTGTTCGAGGCGTACGACGCCGCGGCGGACGGGGTCGGCGGGATCCTCAACGTCGCGCCGAACGGGTTGGCGGCGCTGGGGATCGTCGGCCTCGACCCCGGCTTCGGGGAACCCGTGCGGCGCATGGTGATAGCGGACGGCGCCGGGCACGCGCTGGGTGCCGTCGAGGGCGACCCCAGCCGGGTCGTGTGGCGAACGGACCTCTACCGCCGCCTGCGGGATCTCGTGACGGCGCAGGGGATCAAGGTCGAGCACGGCAAGCGGCTCGTGGACGTGCGGACGCGGGCGGACGGCGTCACGGCGCTGTTCTCCGACGGCAGCAGCGAGTCGGGCGACGTCCTGGTGGGCGCCGACGGCATCCGGTCGACGGTCCGCACGATCATCGACGCCGACGCGCCGGGACCCGAGTACGTCGGCCTGCTGGGGTTCGGGTCGTTCGCCGCGGGCAGTGGTGTGCGGGCGGATCCGGAGACGATGTACTTCGTCTTCGGCAGCTCGTTCCTCGGCTACTGGGGCCAGCCGGACGGCACGGTCGCGTGGTTCAGCAACCTCGCGGTCCCGGAGCCGATGACGACGGCCGAGATCAACGCCGTCCCGAACGCCACCTGGCTCGCCCGGCTGCGCGAGGCCTACGGCGACGACATGCCGGCCAAGCAGCTGCTGCCGCACAGCGGCGAGGTCATCGGCGCCGGGCCGCTGGAGATCATGCCGAGCGTGCCGCGCTGGCACCGCGACCGCATGGTGCTCGTCGGCGACTCCGCGCACGCACCCAGCGCCAGTTCCGGTCAGGGCGCCTCGCTCGCGGCGGAGTCGGCGGTGCAGCTGGCGCGGTGCCTGCGCGACATCCGTGACATCCCCACGGCTTTCGCCACCTACGAACGACTGCGCCGCCCTCGCGTCGAGGGCATCGCTGCGCGCGCGGCGCGCACCAACAGCAACAAGCGCGGCATCGGTCCCATCACGCGGCTGCTGATGCCCCTCGTGATGAAGACGGTGGGACGCCGCGCTTTCACGAGGGACCAGAACTACCGCATCGACTGGGACGCTCAGGTCAGCCGGTAACCGTGCGCGGGGCGGTTCGCCATGCCGTACCGCGGCTGCACCTCGGCCTTCCCGATCGTCACCAGGTGTTCCAGGTAGCGGCGCGCGCTCACGCGGGACAGCCCGGCCCTGTCCCCGACCTCCTGGGCCGAGAGGTCGCTCTGGCAGTCCCGCAACGCGTCGATCACCAGCCTCAGCGTCACGGCGGACAGGCCCTTGGGCATGGCCGCCGTGCGCGGCCGGTGGTGCATCAGCTGGTCGACCTCGTCCTGGTCCAGCACCTGGCCGAACCGCTGCACCTCGATGCGCTGGGCCAGGTACTCGCGCATGCGGTCGAGGAACGCCGTGCGGGTGAAGGGCTTCACGAGGTAGTTGTCCACGCCCCTGGACATGGCCTGCCGCACCGTCTCCCGCTCGCGTGCGGCGGTGACGGCGATGACGTCGACCGGTGTCCCGCCGCGGGCGCGCAGCCGCGACAGCACCTCGAGGCCCGACATGTCGGGCAGGTGGATGTCCAGCAGCACCAGGTCGGGCCGCAGCGCGTCGACCGCGCGCAACGCCTCCCCGCCCCGGTGCGCCTCCCCCACCACCTCGAACTCGGGCATCGCCTCCAGGAAGCCGCGGTGGATCGCGGCCACCGCGAAGTCGTCATCAACCACGAGCGTTCGCACGCTCATCGGTTCCCCGTTTCCGGCAGCCACACGTCGAACGACGCGCCGCCGAGCTCCGAGTCGTTGATCGCCACCCGGCCGCTGCGCCGGGTCACCACCCTCGACACCAATGCGAGTCCAATTCCCCTGCCGTGCGCGCCCTCGGCGTCCTTCGAGCTCACGCCCAGGTCGAAGATGCGGCCGCGCTGCGACTCCGCCACTCCGGGCCCGTCGTCGTCCACGACCACCCTCACCCCGCTGACCGACGAGCGGACCAGCACGCGCACCGTGCCTCCCGTCTCGACCGCGTCCACGGCGTTGTCCACCAGGTTTCCCAGCACCGTCAGCGCGTCGTCGCCCGCCCGGACGTCCACCGCGCTCTCCGGGTCGAGTCTCAGCTGCACGCCGCGTTCGTGGGCGGTCGACGACTTGGCGAGCAGCAGCGCCGCGAGCGCGGGGTCCGCGTTCGCACCGTCGATGATCTCCGCCGTGACCGAGCCCGCGCCACCGACCCTCTCTATGTAGGCGACGGCGTCGGCACCGCGGCCGAGGTCGAGCAGGCCGCCGATGACGTGCAGGTGGTTCGAGAACTCGTGGGCCTGCGCCCGCAGGACCTCCGTGACGGTGCGTTGGCCGTCGAGTTCACGCAGCGCGTCGTGCAGCTCTGTCCGGTCGCGCAGCGTGAGCACCACGCCGACGGCGCGGTCGTGCGTCTTGGCCGTGGTGCGGTTCGCGACCAGCACGCGTTCGCCCGCGAGGACCAGCCGGTCGGCGACGTCGTCGTCACCGCGCGCGAGGTCCAGCAGGCTCTCGTCGAGGACCTCCGCCGCCGGTCGCCCGCTCGGGTCCTCGTCCAGGCCCAGCAGGCGCTTCGCCTCGTCGTTGACCAGGGCCAGCCGCTCGCGGTCGTCCACGGCGACGACGCCCTCGCGGATGCCGTGCAGCATCGCGTGCCTGGTCTCGAGCAGCTGCGCGATCTCGGCCGGCTCCAGCCGGAACGTGCGGCGGCGGAAGTGGCGGGTGACCAGTGCCGCGCCGAGCACGCCGACCAGCGCGGCGGCGGCCAGCCAGCCGATCAGCTCCGGCAGGTCCTCCGCCAGGTCGTCGGACAGCTCGCTCTCCAGGATGCCGACCGACGCGATGCCCATGATCTGCCCGTCGCGGGAGCGCACCGGCACCTTCGCGCGCAACGACGTGCCGAGCGTGCCGGTTTCCGTGCCCACGAAGATCTCGCCGGACAGGGCCACGCTCGGATCGGTCGAGACGCGCTCGCCGATGCGGGCGGGGTCCGGGTGCGCGTAGCGGACGCCGTTGCGGTCGGTGACGACCACGTACGTCACGTTGGACGCCTTCCGGATCACCTCGGCCAGCGGCTGGATCGTCACGGTCGGGTCATTCGAACCGAAGGCGTCGACCACAGAGGGTAACTGCGCCACGCTTTCCGCAACCGACAGCATCCTGTCCTTGTACGACTCCCGAATCCGGTCGCTCTGGAGTTTGGCCGCGAGCAGGCCGGCGGCACAAGTGGTCATCAGCACGATGACCACCTGCAACGCGAGCAGCAAAGCCCCAAACGACACCGACCGCCGAAACATGCTTGGGATTCTGTCGTATCGGCTGTGAATCATGTCACGAACTAAACGACCAATACGGAACTTACGACCGAACACTTACGTGTGGCGCAGCGGTTACCTAGCGTCCCCGCCCAACGTTCGAGACGAAACTAGGAGATTTCCTCGATGGGTAGGGGCTGGAGACGAGCAGTGGCGCTCGCCGCTGTCGGACTGGTGCTCGCGGGTTGTGGCCAGAAGGCCAGGAGCGCCGGCGACGACTCCGAGATCGCCAAGCTGGAGATCATGGCGCCCGCCGACCCCGGTGGCGGCTGGGACCAGACCGCGCGGGCGATGCAGGCGGCGGTGAGCGGGGCCAAGCTCGCCAACTCGGTCCAGGTGAGCAACGTCGGCGGTGCCGGTGGCACGGTCGGGCTGCAGAAGCTCACCTCGGAGCGTTCCGAGTCGTTCCTGATGATCACCGGCCTCGTCATGGTCGGCGCGGTGGAGACCAACGCGTCGAAGGCGCGGCTCGAGGAGGTCACGCCGATCGCCCGGCTCACCGCCGAGGACGAGGTCGTCGTGGTCCCGGCCGACTCGCCGTACAAGACGATCGACGACCTGCTCAACGCCGTGAACGAGAAGGGCAAGGGGGTCTCGATCACCGGCGGTTCCGCCGGCGGCACCGACCACATCCTCGCCGGTCTGCTGCTCAAGGCGAAGAACGTCGACACGGCCAAGCTCAACTACGTGCCGTACTCCGGTGGCGGCGAGTCGCTGGCGGCGCTGCTCGGCAAGAAGGTCGACGCGGGCATCTCGGGCGTCGGCGAGTACAAGGAGCAGATCAAGGCCGGCAAGCTGCGCGCGCTCGGCACCTCGGGCCCGAACCCGAACCCCGACGTCAACGCCCCGACCTTCAAGGACCTCGGCGTCGAGCTGATCAACTGGCGTGGCGTCGTCGCCCCGGCCTCGATCTCGGCCGAGGCCAAGTCCCGCCTCACCAAGCTGGTCACCGACATGCACGCGAGCGACCAGTGGAAGGAAGAGCTCAAGAAGAAGGGCTGGACGGACACGTTCCTGACCGGCACCGAGTTCTCGACCTTCATGTTCAAGGAGATCGGCCGCGTCAAGCCCGCACTGCAGGACATCGGGCTCGTCAAGTGATTGCTGAAAAGGTCGAGGAGTACGCGTTCGGCGGTCTGGTCGCGGCGGTCGGGGTCTTCACCCTGGTCGACGCGACCACGATCGCCGCGCGCGACGACAACGCCGTAGGACCACGCGCGTTCCCTTACGCCGTGGGCATTCTGCTCGTCGTCACGGGCATCGCGGCGATCATCGCCACGGCCAGGGGCAAGCTCGGCCAGGCCGAGGACGCCGAGGACGTCGACGAGTCGATCCGCACCGACTGGGTGACCGTGGCCAAGCTCGTGGCCGTGCTCGTGGTGCACCTGGTGCTGATCGACCTCGTCGGCTGGCCCGTCGCGGCGGCGCTGCTGTTCTTCGGCGCCGCCTGGACGCTGGGAGCGACCTGGTGGCGGGCGCTGCCGATCGCGATCGTGCTCGCACTCGTCGTGCAGGTGGTCTTCGCCTCCGGGCTGGGGCTGTCGCTGCCCGCCGGGATCTTCGAAGGGGTGCCACTCCTCGATGGATAGCCTCACAGCCCTCCTGGAGGGTTTCGCGACCGCCGCGCAACCCGAGTACCTGCTGTACGCGCTGCTGGGCGTCACGCTCGGCACCGCGGTCGGCGTGCTGCCGGGCATCGGCCCGGCGATGACGGTGGCGTTGCTGCTGCCGCTGACCTACACGCTCGACCCGACGGCCGCGCTGATCATCTTCGCGGGCATCTACTACGGCGGGATGTACGGCGGTTCGACGACCTCGATCCTGCTCAACACCCCGGGCGAGTCGGCATCGATCGTGACCGCGCTGGAAGGCAACAAGATGGCCAAGGCCGGACGTGGGGCAGCCGCCCTCGCGACGGCCGCCATCGGGTCCTTCGTGGCGGGCACGATCGCGACGATCCTGCTCACGCTGCTCGCGCCGACCATCGCGGACGTCGCGGTGCAGCTCGGCCCGGCCGACTACGTGGCGCTGATGGTCGTGGCGTTCACGACGGTGGCGGCACTGCTCGGGTCGTCCCCGGTGCGCGGCCTGGCCTCGCTGGGGCTCGGCCTGTTCATCGGCCTGGTCGGCACCGACACGCTGTCGGGGCAGCAGCGCTACACCCTCGGGGTGGCGACGCTGGCCGACGGCATCGACGTGGTCGTGGTGGCGGTCGGCGTGTTCGCCGTCGGCGAGGCGCTGTACGTGGCGTCGCGGCTGCGGCACGGGCCGATCGAGGTCATTCCCGTAGGCGGCAAGTGGATGACGGGCGAGTTCTGGAAGCGCTCGTGGAAGCCGTGGCTGCGCGGCACGTTCATCGGCTTCCCGATCGGCACCGTGCCGGCCGGTGGCGCGGACGTGTCGACGTTCCTGTCGTACGCGGCGGAGAAGAAGCTCTCCAAGCGCCCGGAGGAGTTCGGCAAGGGTGCGATCGAAGGCGTCGCGGGACCCGAGGCGGCCAACAACGCGGCCGCGGCGGGTGTCCTCGTGCCGCTGCTGACGCTCGGCCTGCCGACATCGGCGACGGCCGCGGTGATCGTGGCCGCGTTCCAGAGCTACGGCATCCAGCCGGGACCGTTGTTGTTCACCAACAACTCGGCGATGGTGTGGGCGCTCATCGCGTCGCTCTACATCGGCAACGTGATGCTGCTCGTGCTGAACCTCCCGCTGGTGAAGATCTGGGTGAAGGTGCTGCAGATCCCGCGGCCGTACCTCTACGCGGGCATCCTGCTGTTCGCGGCGCTGGGCACCTACGCGGTGAACTTCGTCGTGGACGACCTGATCGTGCTGCTGGTGATCGGTGTGGTCGGCTTCTTCATGCGGCGGCACGGCTACCCGGTCGCGCCGCTGGTGGTCGGCCTGATCCTCGGGCCGATGGCCGAGGAGCAGGTCCGGCGCACGCTGCAGATCAGCGAGGGCTCGCTCGGCGCGCTGGTCTCCAGCCCGTTCGCGGCGGTCACGTACAGCATCCTCGTCATCGTCCTGGCGACGGCGTTCGTGCTGCGGTTGCGCCGCAAGAAGGCGGAGAAGACCGCAGAGCTCGTGTGACGC
>NZ_JBHXCW010000033.1:0-49767 GCF_042725365.1 Lentzea sp. NPDC060358
CCGAAAAGGGCCCCCTCGCAGCGTGCGAGGGGGCCCTTTTCGTCAGCTGGAGAAGATCAGCTCTTCGACATCTCGTAGCGCAGCAGGTCGTTGAACGTGAACGTGCCCGTCGGCTGGTCGTCCTTGCCGAGCAGGTACAGGCGCTTCACGGCCACGAGGATGCCCTCGGCCACGATGTCGCGGAAACCGGGCGTGGCCAGGCGAGCACGGTCCTCCGCGTTCGTCAGGTAGCCCACCTCGACGCGGACGGCCGTGCAGCGGGTGAGCCGCAGCAGGTCCCACGTCTTCGGGTGCGAACCGCAGTTCGACATCGTCGTGCGGGCGGTCACCTCGCGCTGGATGAACCCGGCCAGCGCCTCACCGACCGTCGACGACGTGCCGTTGCCCGTGCCGTAGTGGAACGTGGCCACGCCCTGCGCGTTCGGCGACGAGTTGCCGTCGCTGTGCAGCGACAGGATCAGGTCGGCGCCCGCCTCGTTCGCGAACCGGGCGCGCTCCGCCTCGTCCGGGCAGTTGTCCGGACCGCGGGTGAGCAGCGCCTCCATGCCGGTGGCGGCCATCTTGCCCTCGAGCCTGCGCGCGAGGTCCAGCATCAGGTCGGCCTCGGACACGCCGCCGACCACGACACCGCGGTCCTGGCCGCCGTGACCGGGGTCGATGACGATGCGCTTGCCGGACAGTCGCGACCCCGCTCCGCGCAGCCGCTCCTGCTCGCGCAGCAGCTGCGGACGGCCGCCGCGGACCTTCGGCTGGAGCTGGCGCAACGCGCGCACCGTGTCCGGTCCGCACATGCCGTCCACGATCAGGCCGTAGTCGCGCTGGAAGTTCTTCAGCGCGCCCTCGGTCTGCTGGCCGAACACACCGTTGGCGCGGCCGACGTCGTAGCCGAGCTCCAGCAGGCGGTCCTGCAGCATCAGCACGTCGTCGCCGGTCGTCGGCTGCGACATCAGGAACGCGAGCGGCCGGTCCCCCAACCGGAACGTCGCGTCACGCAGCGAGCGGTAGGTGGCCGGGCCGACGATGCCATCGATGATCAGCCCCCGCTGCTGCTGGAACGCGCGCACGGCGTGCTCGACCTGCTGGTCGAACACCGGCGGCGCCTGTGGGTCGGCCGGCGGAAGCAGTCCGAGCCTGGTCACGATCGACCGGATCTCGGCAACATCACTTCCGACGTCCCCGCGGCGGAGCAGCTGCATGCACCCTCGCTCGACTAGGGCGCCGAACCTGGTCGGCGCGTCAGTTGGGAAGTCTTCATTGTGCCCTGCTGCGCTCAGTGATCGATGCAGGGCTACTCACCGTCGTGCCGGGGTCGCCGCCCCGGCACCGCAAACGAACGTGACCCGCTCGTCTTATCGGTAGACGGGCGGGTCACGTTGCGCGTTGCACCCGACTTTTCAGGTCACGCGACTTCGTGCGTCAGGACAGGACGTCCTGCAGGTCCTTCAGCAGCGCGGCCTTCGGCTTCGCGCCGACGATCTGCTTCACCGGGCGGCCGCCCTGGAACAGGATCAGCGTCGGCACGGACATGATCTGGTAGTCGCGGGCGATCGACGGGTTGGCGTCGATGTCGACCTTGGCGACGGTGATCTTCTCGGGGTGCTCGGCCGCGATCTCCTCCAGCACCGGCGCGACCATCTTGCACGGGCCGCACCAGGTCGCCCAGAAGTCGACCAGCACGGGCTTCTCGCTGGTCAGCACGTCGTCCGCGAACGACTTGTCGGTCACCGTGACGGTGGCGCCTGCCATGTTGCTCTCCTCGGGAGGTCTCGCAGAAGGGATTTCAGTTGCTCTTGCCGTAGCCGCCACCGACGGCCTCGGCGGCGATCTCGGCCTGCTCGGTGCCGTGCTCGGCGAGCCACCGCTCCGCGTCGATCGCGGCGCTGCAGCCGGAGCCCGCGGCGGTGATCGCCTGACGGTATTCGTGGTCGACCAGGTCGCCGGCGGCGAACACGCCGTCCAGGTTCGTGTAGGAGGACTTGTCCTTGGTGAGGACGTAGCCCTCCGCGTCCAGGTCGACCTGGCCCTTGACCAGCGCCGAGCGCGGGTCGTGGCCGATCGCCAGGAAGAAGCCGGTGACGGGCAGCTCGGACTCGGCGCCGGTCTGGGTGTCCCTGACCTTGATGGACGACACGGTGCCGTCACCCAGCACGTCGGTGACCTGCGTGTTCAGCTGCCACTTGATCTTCTCGTTGGCGCGGGCGCGCTCGAGCATGACCTTCGAGGCGCGGAACTCCTCGCGGCGGTGGATGACCGTCACGGACTTGGCGAAGCGGGTGAGGAACGTCGCCTCCTCCATCGCCGTGTCCCCGCCGCCGACCACGGCGATGTCGTGGTCGCGGAAGAAGAAGCCGTCGCAGGTCGCACAGGCCGACACACCGCGGCCGAGCAGCTCCTGCTCGCCGGGGATGTCGAGGTAGCGGGCCGCGGCACCCATCGCGAGGATGACGGCCTTGGCCTCGTACTCGACGCCGTTCGCGACGACCTTCTTGACCTCGCCGGTCAGCTCGACGGACTCCACGTCCTCCGCGCGCAGCTCGGCGCCGAAGCGCTGGGCCTGCTCGCGCATCTGCTCCATGAGCTCGGGACCCATGATGCCCTCGCGGAAGCCCGGGTAGTTCTCGACCTCGGTCGTCGTCATCAGGGCTCCGCCGTACTGCGAGCCCTCGAAGACCAGGGGCTCCAGCTGCGCGCGTGCCGCGTAGACCGCGGCGGTGTAGCCCGCAGGTCCCGATCCAATGATGATCACGTTGCGCACGCTCACGGCTGATGCAACTCCTCGATCTCGTCGTCTGACTAGCTCAACGGATCGTAGGTGCAGCTGATTCCGTGACGTTCGCGACTACCTCGGCTTGATGGTCTCGTCTTCCAGAACGCCCTCGGGCTTGTCCGGTCCGCAGGTCTTCGGGTCCAGCACGACCAGCCGGTACTGGCCGAGACCGGCGGGCAGGATCGCCATCACCGCGTCCTTGCCCTCCAGGCTGATCGGGCTGATGCCGAGCGGTTTGCCGGCGCTCGTGATGCCGCCGCCCTGCAGGCAGCCGGCGAGGCGGTCGGGCGTCTCGAGCGGGCCGTAGTTCTGGGCCTTCAGCACCTCGCCGAATGCGGCGCCCAGCTCGGACTCCTTCACCGACAGCGGCGGCTGGGCCGCGGCGTCCGAGTTCTTCGTGGGCGTCTGCTGCGCGGCGGGCGGGGTGTTCGCCTGGTCCCCGCCACCGGGCGCGACCGCGAACACGATGCCGAACGCCGCCGCGGCGGCCACCAGCACACCGCCGCCGAGGCCGAGCCTGCGGTTGCGGCGCTTGCGGGCGTCGTCGAGGGACACGACGGGAGCGGCCGGACGGGCCTCCGCCGCCAGTGCGGCGTCGATCCTGGCCGCCACGTGGTCGGGCATCGGGATCGGGGGCAGCGACTCCAGGTCCGCCAGCGTGGCGTCCAGCGCCCGCAGGATCTCCTGGGCTTCCGCGTCCGCCTCGACCCTCGGGCGCAGCTGTGCGGCGACCTCAGGGGGCAGCACGCCCGCGTGCAGGTCCGCGATGAGGTCGACAGACCACGGCGGACCCATCGGCACGCGCTCCATGCCGGTCATCGACCCTCCCACTGACGTTGCTCTTGCACATTCACACCGTCAGCTGGGACGTTCGCATCTGCGATTCGGTTCCTGAGGTGCCCGAGAACTTTGGCGAGCTTGGCGCGACCTCGCGCACACCTGCTCTTGACCGTGCCCTCCGCGATGCCGAGGAGTTTCGCCGTCTCCGCGACGGAATACCCCTCGACGTCGACCAGCACGATGGGCGCCCGCTGCTCCTCCGGCAGCTCCATCAACGCCTGCTGCACCATCAGGCTCGTCTCCCGGTCGCTCATCGCGTCGCGCGGTGCGACGGGCTCGCCGGGGCCGGCCTCGGGCAGCGGCACTGTCGGTCTTGTTTGTCGGCGTCTCATCCGGTCGAGGCACGCGTTCACCACGATCCGGTGAAGCCAGGTGGTCACCTGTGACTCGGCGCGGAACGACGACGCCGCCCGGAAGGCCGAGATGAACGCCTCCTGGAGCGCGTCCGCGGCCTCCTCCGGGTCGCGCAGCGTGCGCAACGCCACCGCCCACATCCGGTCGCGGTGCCGTTTCACCAGCTCCGAGAACGCGTAGGGGTCACCTGCGGCGTGGGCCGAGATGAGATCGGCGTCCGAGCTGGCTGCGGCGGTCACGAGACGCACTTTAGCGAGAGTGATCACAGGAGACCCGAACAGGCCTACTCAGAGTGTGCAGGTAGTTCTACTGGGCCCGCGTGTAGAGGACCTCGCGGATCTCCGACTGGTTCTTGCCGCCGCCGGAGCTCGACAGCTGCGTGATCCAGATCAGCACGTGCCCGGTCGGCTCGTGCTCGTTCAGCTGGATCTGCGTCTGCCCGTCCGACAGGTCCGCGACACCGATGACCTTGGTCTCCTCGAGTGGCGAGTTCTGCGCGGACGCCACCCGGATCTCGACGTGCGTGCCCTTGCTCGGCGAGGTGATCGTGAGCGACGCGAGCTTCACCGGCTCCGCGAACGACGCCATCAGCCCTATCCCCGGCTTCAGGGCCGGGAACTGCTGGAAGTAGTTGTCGGTGCGCCAGAACGTGCTCGCGTTGGTGTCGACCGCCCTGCTCGCCTGGTTCGCGTTGTCGGGCTGGTTCGTGACGTCGTAGACGCCGATCTGACCCGGCTGCACCGGCCCGGCGGCGACGGCCGGTGGCGCGGTCTGGCCGTTCGACCCCGGCTGGTTGATCACCACGGTCGGGCCGCCGCCCCGGGACGGCTCGTCGCTGAAGAACCCGACGATCTGCACGCTCAGCCACGCGATCACCGCCACCGTCGCCAGGGCGAGCAGGCCGACGCTGATCCACAGCTTCTTCTTCTGCTGCCTGTCCTGCCGCGGGCGCTGCGTGGTCCACACGACCTGGTCGTCTTCGTCGTCGCGCGACGACACGGCCGAGATCAGCGCCGTCTGCGCTTCCTCGGCCGCGATCTGGTCGAGGACCTGCAGGATCGCCGCGGACGTGCGGATGCCGCCCACCGACGTGTCCTCCAGCGACCGCACCGCGACCGACGACAGGTCGTGCGGCAGGTACGGGTGCAACGCGTTCGGCGGGACGACCGTCCCGTCCGGCCCGGTCGGCGCCGCCGGCACGCCCTGGGGGCCGCCCGGCAGCGCCCACCGGCCGGTGAGCAGCAGGTACAGGATCGCGCCGAGGCCCTTGACGTCGTCGCGGGCGATCGCGTCCGGCCGTGGACCGGGGAACGCGAGGCGCAACCGGCCGTCCGAGGTGACCCGGATGCGCTGCGGGTGGTCGGCGCCCAGCACGAGACCGGCGTGGTGCGCGCCCTCGATGGCGGCGCCCAGCGGTTCGAGCAGGCGGGTCGCGGCGCCCGCCGGCAGCGGGCCCTCCGCGATGAGGTCCATCAGGTCGGTGCCCTGGGTCCACTCGGCGACGACCATGCCGAGGATGCCCTCGTCGGGCCGGATGCCGGTGCCGGGCGTCAGCACGTCGATCACCCTGGACACACCGGGGTGCGTGAACGACGACGCGTGCATCGCGCGTTCGACCGTCCGGCGGGCACGGGCG
Source organism: Lentzea sp. NPDC060358 (assembly GCF_042725365.1). Taxonomy (NCBI): domain Bacteria; kingdom Bacillati; phylum Actinomycetota; class Actinomycetes; order Pseudonocardiales; family Pseudonocardiaceae; genus Lentzea; species Lentzea sp. NPDC060358. The sequence goes on from NZ_JBHXCW010000033.1 coordinate 5,598, forward strand.
GCGGCCTGGTTGTCCGCCAGGTCGCCGAGCAGGATGGTCAGCGCCACGTCCCGGTTGAGCTGACCGTCGCGCGCACGCCACAGCTCCGCGTTCGACCGGGCGTCGGCGCCCGAGCTCGCGAGCAGCCGGTAGCGGCCGTTGCCGATGACACCGCCGGGGACCAGGGCGGCGTGGACTCCGCTACTCACGGAGACCAGGTTACGGGAAGACGGTCACGGCCTGGAGTCATCGGCGACGCACCAAACGGTTGATCTTGTCGATGGCCGGCTTCATCTCCGGCACTCGGAACGCGGCCAGGAGGCCGAACGCGAGCGGCAACCCGATCAAGGTCACCAGGACGACCTCGAACCACGCGGCCACGACCGGGTTCGAGAACCCGATCAGGTCGAGGACCAGCGCGTTCACCCCCTTGGCGACAGCGAACGCCACGGCGGACGCGACCACCGTGAGGCAGACCGTCCAGATCGTGAACCCGGTGCGCAGACGACCGAGGCGCAGCCGCAGCCACACCTGGCCGACCACCGCGCCGAACACGAAGCTCAGCGACATCGCGAGCGAGACGCCGACGGCGAGCTGCTCGGGCTCGGACACGGCCAGGAAGAAGTAGAGCAGCCCGATCCGGACCGCCACGATCAGCGCCTGGATCAGCGTCGGCGTGCGGGCGTCCTTCATCGCGTAGAAGACGCGCAGCTGCAGCAGCGTGATCGCGTAGGGCACCAGGCCGAACGCCGACAGCGCGAGCGCCAGGCCGACCGCCGTGCCGCCCTCGACGCCCGACTTGCCGAACCCGAAGGCGGCGAGACCGATGGCCACACCGGAGACGGTCATCAGCACGCTGAACGGCATCAGCAGGATCGACGACATCCGGTTGCCGAACAGCAGGTCGCGCACGATCGCGTCGTTGTCGTCGTTCGCGGCCGCCCTGCTCATCTTCGGCATCAGCGCGGTCAGCAGCGAGACGCCGAGCACGCCGTAGGGCACCTGGGCGATCAGCCACTGGAAGTTGAACGCCGCCAGCGCGCCGTCACCGTGCGTCGCGACCTTGGTCAGCACCGTCATGCTGGCGAAGCCGAGGCCGACGTAGAGCAGCACCCAGAACGCGAGGTTGCCGAACTCGGCGAGCCGCGAGTCCCAGCCGAACCGCCACCGGAACCGGAACCCGGTCCTGCGCAGCGCCGGGAACAGCACCAGCGCCTGCACCGCGACACCGAGCGCGGTGCCGAGACCCAGCACCAGCACGTGGCTGTCGGTCATGGAGACCGGGTTGAGCGTGATGTCGCCGGGCAACAGCCAGTAGACCCCCAGCACGAGGATCACGACGAGGTTGTTCAGCACCGGGGCCCAGGTGGGCAGGCCGAACACGTGCCGCGCGTTGAGCACCGCGCCGATGAGCGCGGTCAGGCCGTAGAACACGATGCCCGGCAGCACCAGGTAGGCGAACGCGGTGACCAGGTCCCGGTTCGCGTTCGGCGAGTCGGCGATGAACAGCGACGTGAGCAGCGGCGCGGACGCCACCGCGATCACCGTGCCGACGCCGAGGATCGCCGTGCCCATGCTGATCAACCACTGGGCGTACGACTCGCCGCCGTCGCCGTCCTCCTTCTCGGCCCTGACCAGCAGCGGGATCGCCACGCTGGTCAGGATGCCGCCGAGCAGGAGCTCGTTGATCATCGTCGGCAGCGTCGAGGCCGCCTGGTACGAGTCGTTGAGGGTGCCGATGCCGAGTGCCGCGACCAGCAGCACCTTCGACAGCAGGCCGGTGACCCGGCTGACGATCGTGGCGATCGCCATCGAGCCGCTCGCCTTGGCGACCGACGGTGCCTGCTTCTGCTGCTCTGGTTCGGTGGTCGTGGCTGTCTCGCTCACGCGCTCGACTTCTCCGGTGTGACGTTCTCGATGGACGGCGGTGCGCCGCCGGTCTCGCCGTTGCGGGCGCGAACCCGCTTGTAGATGCGCCGCCCGGAAAGCAGGACGAGCGCGATCGCGGCGATCACGGTGATGATCACCGTGATGGTGCCGTAGGCGGACGACGACACCTCCAGCTTGACACTGTCACCCAGAGCGACGCCCTCGGGAGTGGTCAGCCGGACGTTGACCGGGAACCGGCCGGAGCGCAGCACCTCGACGGGCACCCGCACGACGCGTTCGCCGCGGGCCGGGAGCACCTGGTCGGCGAGTTCGAGCTTGCGGATGCCGGGGGTGTCGGCCAGTGCGATCCGCACGGTCACGCGCACGTCGAGCTTGTTCGTGATCGTGACCGGGATCGGGCTGTCGCCGGAGCCCAGCAGGATCGGGCTGTTCGGCTGCGTCACGCCGACCATGCCGGTGAGCGCGTCGATCTCGCCCTGGCTGATGTCCGCGGCGGACCGGGCGCCCTGCTCGTTCGACCGCCACGAGCCCGACATCGCGCGCATCAGGCCGAGCCACAGCGGGTCGGCCAGGTCGGCGGGCGAGGCGTGCTCGCTGTCCTCCTGCTGCATCGCCGCGACGAGGCCGTTGAGCTGCACGCTCTGGTCCATGACGGAGTCGGAGATGACGGACGAGATCTCGCGCGCGCCGGCCTCCGCCGGGTAGGAGATCCTGGCGTTCGTCGTCGCCGGGGTCGCCCTGGTGAGCTCCTCGAGGCCGGTCTGGGCCGCGTAGCCGGCGCCGACGAGCTTCTGGGCCGTGGTCAGGAACTCGGTCATCTCGGAGATCGGGGCGTTCCACCGGCGCGGCGGCGTGACCAGCACGTTGCGGCCGTCGCCCTGCCAGCCGGCCCGGAAGACGAGCACCGCCAGCGCGTTCTGCACGGACACCGGCTGGCTCTCGACCGGCGAGGTGATCCCCGACAGCGTGCGGGGACGGGACTCGCTGCCCTGCAGGGCGTCGGAGACCATCGAGTCGGTCCTCACGGCGGTCACCGGGTACCGGCCGCCGATCACGGCGGGTGCGGTGCCCGGCGCGTCGGCGACGCCGGACGGGTCCAGCAGGAGCGACTTCACCCCGGGGTAGCGCTGGTCGGGCTGCGGCGTGACCAGGTCGTCGAACGTCGTCTGGTCGAGCAGGCCGTCCTCCGGCCACGCCAGGTCGGGCAGCGGCTGCACGGCCAGCACGTCCTGGACGAGCTGGGAGCTCGTCACCGCGAGCTTGCCGACACCGCCGAGCTTCGCCCTGCTCAGCGACACGAGGTCGGCGTCGGCGTACGGCAGCGCGACGACGCACCGGCCGGTGACGGCGAGCTTGAGCCGGTCGAGCCACAGCTTGGCCTCGACCTCGCCCTTGCCCTGCGCGCCACCGCGGACCGTGTAGCCGGTGCTCATGGCCTGGACGGTGCGCAGCAGGTCGGGGTCGATGGCGAGGCACATGCCCGTGCTCATCGACGAGATGGCCTGCTCGTAGGCCTGCAGCAGGCCGTACAGCCGGCCGTTGACCGAGAGCGACGCGGTGAGCTCGTCGTCGACCAGCTCCGACTGCCCCTTGCCGCCGGCGCGGATCAGGCGCGGTTTGTCGGCGATCGGCCACAGGACCGTCAGCTTCGCGGCCGCGGCCGGCTTGCCCTTCGTCTCACCGCCGGGCACGCCGAGCACGGGCAGCAGTGTCGAGAGCGCCGCGAGCCGCGCCTGGCCGCCGTAGTCGGGCCGGCCGTTGACGTTGGCGAGGATCGGGTAGATGCCGGGCTGCTCGACCTGCAACGACGTCGGGTCGGTACCGCGCAGCGGCACCTGCAGCGTGAAGTCCTTCTGCTGACCGGGCTCGAGCGAGCCGGCGATCGGCGTGAACTTGGGCTGCACGGCCTCGGCCGCCGCCGGTTCGCGCAACGCCTTGCGCAGGTCGTCCTCGGTGTCGAGCGAGTCGCCGCGCTCCAGGCGCAGCACGATGTCGGAGACCTTGCGGTCGCCGACGTTGACGATCGAGCCGGTGATCGTGACGGCGCCAGGCGAGTCGCTCGTCACGAACCGGGGGGTGAGCTGGGCGATGTCGAGGCGCAGGAACTGCGGCGCCTGCTGGCCCGGTTGAGCCGACAGCGGCCTCGTCGCCCACACCTGGGTGGCGGGCGCGGGCAGGAAGGGCAGCGCGTCGACCTCGTCCGGCTGCGACTGCTCGGCGCCCGCGGGCGGCGTGGCGGTCACCAGGAACGCGGCGACGGCGGCTGTGCAGAAGAGCTTCCTCAGGCTCACGCCGACTCCGCCCCGTTCGGGCAGCGGCCGGAGAGCAGTTCGGCAGCTCGGCGGACCAGACGGCGCTCATCGGCATACGCGAGTCGCTCGTCCAGCTCGCCGAGTGGCACCCACGCCACCTCGGTGACCTCCACGTCTTCGTCGGAAAGCTCTCCCCCCAGCGCTTCGAGGAGGAAGTGGTGAACCGTCTTGTGCACCCGGCGGTCGTCCGCGACGAACCAGTAGTCGATCGACCCCAGCGGGCGCAGCACCCTGCTATGAATACCGGTCTCCTCGGCGACCTCGCGCACCGCGGTCTGTTCCGCGGTCTCACCGGCCTCGATGTGACCCTTCGGCAAAGACCACAGCAACCGGCCCCGCCGGTCAAGTCTCCCGATCACCGCGGCCCGCTGCTCGCCGTCGAGCACCAGACCGCCCGCCGACGTCTCGTCGACGGTCTTGAGCCTCTTGCCCCGGCGCTTCTTCCTGCGCCCCGGCTTGGGGTTCCCGGAACGCGGAGCTGACGGGGACATACGGCCGATCGTACTTACGAACCTTGAGTACGCTGGTTTCTCGTGTCTCGATCGCTCCAAGAGAATGCGGTGGTGGAAACGCCCGCCATCACGCCTGTCGTCGCCGACCTCGCCGCCCGGTTCACCGCCGGTGGCAAGCGCCTCTACCTCGTGGGCGGAAGCGTGCGCGACGCCGTGCTGGGGCGGCCGACGAACGACTTCGACTTCACCACCGACGCGCGACCGGCCGAGATCCAGCAGCTGCTGGGCGGCTGGGCCGACGCGCAGTGGGACACCGGCATCGCGTTCGGCACGGTCGGGGCGTCCAAGAAGGGCGAGATCATCGAGATCACGACCTTCCGCGCGGACGTCTACGACGGCGTCACCCGCAACCCCGAGGTGACCTTCGGCGACTCGATCGACGGCGACCTGGTCCGCCGCGACTTCACGGTCAACGCGATGGCGTTCGACGTCGCCGCCGGCGAGTTCGTCGACCCGACCGGAGGCCTCGCGGCCGCGCGGGAAGGCGTGCTGGACACGCCGGCGACCCCGCAGGAGTCGTTCGGCGACGACCCGCTGCGGATGCTGCGCGCGGCCCGGTTCGTCTCCCAGCTCGGCTTCACGGCGGCGCCGCGGGTGGTCGAGGCGATGCGGTCGATGGCAGCACAGCTCACCCGCATCACGCCGGAGCGCGTGCAGGTGGAGCTCTCGAAGCTCCTGTGCGGGGCGCACCCCCGCCGCGGCATCGAGCTCATGGTGGAGACCGGGCTGGCCGACGTCGTGCTGCCCGAGCTCACGGCCATGAAGCTGGAGATCGACGAACACCATCAGCACAAGGACGTCTTCGACCACTCCCTGGTTGTCCTCGAACAGGCGATTGATCTCGAAGACGTCGATCACTCACCCGACCTGGTGCTGAGGATCGCGGCGCTGCTGCACGACATCGGCAAACCGGCCACCAGGAAGTTCGAGCCGGGCGGCGGCGTCTCGTTCCACCACCACGAGGTCGTGGGCGCGAAGATGGTGCGCAAGCGCTTGCGGGCGTTGCGGTACTCGAAGGAGATCACCGAGGACGTCGCCAAGCTCGTCTACCTCCACCTGCGCTTCCACGGCTACGGCAACGGCGAGTGGACCGACTCGGCGGTGCGCCGCTACGTGACCGACGCCGGTGATCTGCTGACGCGGTTGCACAAGCTCGTCCGCGCCGACTGCACGACCCGCAACAAGCGCAAGGCGAACCTGCTGCGGCGGACCTACGACTCCCTCGAGGAGCGCATCGCGCGCATCGCGGCCGAGGAGGACCTGGCGCGCGTCCGCCCCGACCTCGACGGCAACGAGATCATGAAGCTGCTCGGCCTGCCGCCGGGCCCGCAGGTCGGCGCCGCGTGGAAGTTCCTCAAGGAGCTCCGGCTCGACCGGGGACCGCTCGACCGCGACGAGGCAGAGGCCGCCCTGCTCGACTGGGCGCGCGACCAGGGGCTCACGCCGCCGTCGTCGTGACGCGCGGTGATGGCATGACATCCACGCGTTAGCGAAGCGTCAGCGCGGGGAGGCACCATGGACAGTGCTCATGGGGGTGGTGCCGATGTTCTCCTGGGGACTTTCCGCAGGTCCTGCCGTGCGCGGACTGGACGCGCTGACCGACGGCCAACGCGCCGTGCTGCGGTGCCTGGCACGTGGTCACGAGGACCACGAGATCGCTCGTGTGCTCGGACTGGGGCTGCAGGAGGTGGCCGACGAGGTCGCCGACATCCTGCGGAGGCTGGAGCTACCCGACCGGGTCGCCGCCGTCGTCTTCGCGCACGAGGCCGGGATGCTGCACCTGCCGTTTCCGCGCTGACAGCAGCAGGTAGGCGACCAGTCCGACCAGGTAGAGGCCGGCGGCGGTGAGCAGGAGGCCGGGCGAGCGCCCGTCCAGGGGGACCACCGTCGCGGTGATGGTCACCGCGGTGACCTGCGTGACGTTGAAGAGGGTGTCGTAGAGCGCGAACACGCGCCCGCGCACCTCGTCGCCGACGTCGTGCTGCACCGCGGTGTCCACGCAGAGCTTGACGACCTGACCGGCGAAGATGACGAAGAACCCGGCCGCGAGGATGGTCGGCAGCGTCATCGGCAGGCCGAGCCCGACCTGCGCGACCGCGGTGAGCAGCAGCGCGCCGCAGATCGTGCGCTTCACGCCGAACCGGTCGACGATCCGGTCGGTGAGCAGCCCGGCGAGCAGGATGCCCGCGCCGCCCGCGACGGCGATCTCGCCGAGACCGCCGATGCCCGCCTTGAGGATGCCGACGTCCTCCAGGCTGTAGCGCATCAGCAGCAGCGTGATCATCAGGCTGACGGCGAACCCGGCCCGGTGCGCGAGCAGTGCGGCGAGACCGGCCGTGACGCTCGGCGTCTGCAGCGTGGCCCTGCCGCCGTCGAGCAGGCCGCGGGCCACGGCGGTGGCGGCGTTGTGCGGCTCGTCGACCTCGTCCGGTCCGAGCACACCCGGTGCGAACCGGCTGGCGATGAACGCGCCGAGCAGCAGCCCGACCACGGCGATGCTGGTCGTCCAGCCCGACCCGCCGTCGCCCGCGCCGAGGATCGTGCGGAACCCGATCGCGCAGGCGGCGCCGACCACGGCCATGATCGCGCCGGCCGTCGTGGCCAGCGCGTTCGCCTCGACGAGGTGGTCCTCGGGGACGAGGTGCGGCAGCGACGCGCTCAGCCCGGAGCCGACGAACCGGCCGATGCCCATGACGACGAGCGCGGAGACGTAGAGCGGCACCCCGCTCAGCCCTGCCCCGACCGCGAGGGCCGTGAGCAGCACGAACACGCCGCGCAGGACGTTCGCGACGACGAGGACCTTCCGGCGGTCCCACCGGTCGAGCAGGGCACCCGCGAACGGTCCGATGATCGAGTACGGCAGCAGCAGGACGGCGAAGCCCGCCGCGATCGCCGCGGGGTCGGCCTGCCGTTCGGGGTTGAAGAGCACGGCGCCCGCGAGGCCGGCCTGGAAGAGGCCGTCACCCCACTGCGAGGCGAGCCGGGTGGCGAGGAGCCTGCGGTACGCGGGGATGCCGAGGAACCGGCGTGATCCCCAGTGGTGCTTGTCCACCGCGAGCGTCGTCACCGCTGCACTCTATGCGCGACGCCGTGAAAACCACGAAAGCCGGACCTCGCGGTCCGGCTCCCGTGGATCGGATGCCAGGTCGCCTCACGGCGCGATGCACTACGCGGCTCCAGCCGGACGGTATTCCGCGAAGGCAGTTGTCTGTTGAGCCCGGGGGGCACAAAGACATCCGACAGTTGAGTCTAACGGGGCGCGGCCCTGAGTTGTTCCGACGATCACGGGTGATTTCATGGTGACGTGCGTCCCGATGCCGAAGTCGAGCCAGGCTCCCTCTTGGTTGCCGCTCCGAGCCTGAACGACCCGAACTTCACGCGCACCGTCGTCTACATCATCGATCAACGTCCCGAGGGGACCCTCGGTGTCGTGCTGAACCGTCCGTCCGAAGTGGCGGTGGTGGACGTGCTGCCGCCGTGGGGCGACCACGTCAGCAAGCCGCAGTGCATCCACATCGGCGGTCCGGTCGAGCAGAAGACGGCGCTGTGCCTGGCGGCGTTGAAGGCGGGCACCGACCCGTCGGAGGTGGAGGGCCTGGTGGGTGTGCAGGGCCCGGTGGCGTTGATCGACCTGGACGCCGAACCGGACGACCTGGTGCCGCTGGTCCGGGGCCTGCGCGTGTTCGCGGGCTACTCGGGCTGGGGCGAGGGTCAGCTCGCGGGCGAGATCGAGCGCGGCGACTGGATGGTCGTCACGGGCCTGGCCGACGACGTGCTGGCCGGTTCCGGCGTTGACCTGTGGGGCCGGGTGCTGCGCAGGCAGGGCATGCCGCTCGCGCTGCTGTCGACCTACCCGAAGGACGTCCGCGACAACTGATCCACGTGAAACAAAAGGCCGGATCATCCGCTGATCCGGCCTGGTGGAGCGGGGTGTCAGAGCCCGGCGAGGGGCGAGCAGCCACCGCCGCCGCAGGCGCAGCCGCCGCAGCCCTTGGGCTTGACCGGCTCCGGCACCAGCGCCGCCGCCCGGCTGCCGACGATGCCGCCGGCGAAGGCGATGCCGAGGGCGCCGACCAGTCCGATGATCCCGGCGGTGACGGCCATGTCCTCCATGACGAACGCCATGGCGCCCGACACGATCGCCACGACACCGGCCGCGACGTTCGGTACGCCCGCGACCCGGTTGGCCAGCGCGAACGTCTCCTCGTCGCGGACAGCCGCCGCCGTGCGCACACCGACGTAGCGGTTGCGCCGCAGCTTGCCCTGCAGACCCAGCAGACCGACCGCGCCGAGAGCGACGCCGAGCACACCCAGGACGACCGACAGCACGATGTTCACCCCATGAGGGTAAGACTCCCCCGCCGCAAGCCGGGAACGAACCCTCATCTGGTGTGCCCCAGGCCACCGCGTTTCATCGAGTTGCGCTGCGCTGATACCGTTGAGGGCATGAGCACGGCCCGCCTGCTCCTTAGCTAGCCGCGACGACCTGATCGAGAGACGGTCGGCGCGGCCACCCTCCATGCCCATCTGGGCTGGGGGGTTTCGTCGTATCAGGGGCAGGATCGATGTGAGAGGGACGCCTGAGATGAGCACGGACGCGGCGGAGACTCCCGCCTTCCGCTACACCGCCGAACTGGCGAACCAGATCGAGAAGCGGTGGCAGCAGTACTGGGAGGACCACGGCACCTACTACGCGCCCAACCCCGTTGGTGCTCTCAAGGGTGACGTGCCCGCGGACAAGCTGTTCGTGCAGGACATGTTCCCGTACCCGAGCGGCGCCGGCCTGCACGTCGGCCACCCGCTGGGCTTCATCGGCACGGACGTCTTCGCGCGGTACCACCGCATGAACGGCCGCAACGTGCTGCACACCATGGGCTTCGACGCGTTCGGCCTGCCCGCCGAGCAGTACGCGGTGCAGACCGGCCAGCACCCGCGCAAGACCACCGAGGACAACATCAACACCTACCTGCGCCAGATCCGCAGGCTGGGGCTGGGTCACGACGAGCGGCGCCGCATCTCGACGATCGACCCCGAGTACTACAGGTGGACTCAGTGGATCTTCCTGCAGATCTTCAACTCCTGGTACGACGCGGACGCCGGCAAGGCTCGCCCTATCGCCGAGTTGATCTCGCAGTTCGAGTCTGGAGCGCGGGACGTTCCGGGCGGCGGCACGTGGTCTGAGCTGTCTTTTGCCGACCAGCAAAGGATCTTGGGCGGATTCCGGCTGGCCTACATGTCGGAGGCGCCCGTCAACTGGTGTCCCGGACTGGGTACTGTGCTGGCGAACGAAGAGGTCACCGCGGACGGTCGCAGTGAGCGTGGCAACTTCCCGGTGTTCAGGAAAAACCTGCGCCAGTGGATGATGCGCATCACCGCGTACTCGGACCGGCTGATCGACGACCTGGACCGGCTGGACTGGCCCGACAAGGTCAAGGCCATGCAGCGCAACTGGATCGGGCGCTCGCACGGCGCCCGTGTCCGATTTGCGGTGGGAAGCGAGAACATTGAGGTCTTCACGACCCGTCCGGACACGCTGTTCGGCGCGACCTACGTTGTCCTGGCACCGGAACACGAGCTGGTGGACCAGGTTGCGACGCCCGATCGCGTGGCAGACATCGCCGCGTACCGGCGCGCAGCGTCCCTGAAGTCCGAACTGGACCGGCAGGAGAACAAGGAGAAGACCGGCGTCTTCACCGGGGCGTACGCCACGAACCCGGTGAACGGCAAGCAGATCCCGGTCTACATCGCCGACTACGTGCTGATGGGCTACGGCACGGGCGCGATCATGGCCGTCCCCGGCCAGGACCAGCGCGACTGGGACTTCGCGAAGAAGTTCGACCTGCCCGTCGTCCGCACCGTCCAGCCCCCGGAGGGTTTCGAGGGCGAGGCGTACACGGGTGACGGCCCGGCCGTGAATTCCGGGTTCCTGGACGGCATGGCGATCGACGACGCCAAGAAGACGATCATCGGCTGGCTGGAGGACAACGGCCACGGCCACGGCACCGTCCAGTTCAAGCTGCGCGACTGGCTGTTCAGCCGCCAGCGCTACTGGGGCGAGCCGTTCCCGGTCGTCTACGACGAGGCCGGCACCGCCATCGCGCTGCCCGAGTCGATGCTGCCGATCGAGCTGCCCGACGTCGACGACTACTCCCCCCGCACGTTCGACCCGGAGGACGCGAACACCGAGCCGTCGCCGCCGCTGTCGCGCGCCACGGAGTGGACGACCGTCGAGCTGGACCTGGGCGACGGTGTTCGCACGTACCGCCGCGACACGAACACGATGCCGAACTGGGCGGGTTCGTGCTGGTACCAGCTGCGCTACGTCGACCCGGTCGAGACCGAGCGGTTCGTCAACGCCGAGAACGAGAAGTACTGGCTGGGCCCGCGCACGGCGGAGCACGGCTCGACCGACCCCGGCGGCGTCGACCTGTACATCGGCGGCGTCGAGCACGCGGTCCTGCACCTGCTGTACTCGCGCTTCTGGCAGAAGGTCCTGTTCGACCTGGGCCACCTGTCCGGCGACGAGCCGTACCGCCGCCTGTTCAACCAGGGCTACATCCAGGCGTACGCCTACGTCGACCCGCGCGGCGTCTACGTCCCGGCCGACGAGGTCGTCGAGGAAGACGGCAGGTACTTCCACAACGGCGAGGAAGTACGCCGTGAGTACGGGAAGATGGGCAAGAGCCTGAAGAACGTCGTCACCCCCGACGAGATGTGCGAGCGCTACGGCGCGGACACCTTCCGGTTCTACGAGATGTCCATGGGCCCGATGGACGTGTCACGCCCGTGGGCGACGAAGGACGTCGTAGGCGCCCAACGCTTCCTGCAGCGCCTGTGGCGCAACCTGGTCGACGAGACCGACGGCTCGCTGAAGGTGGTGGACGAGGAACCGTCCGCCGAGGCCCTGCGCCTGCTGCACAAGACGATCGCCGGCGTCCACGACGACTACGCGAACCTGCGTTACAACACGGCGGGCGCGAAGCTGATCGAGCTGAACAACCACGTCACCAAGCACTACCCGGCCGGCACGCCCCGAGCCCTGGCCGAACCGCTGGTGCTGATGCTGGCCCCGCAGGCCCCGCACGTGGCCGAGGAGCTGTGGACGAAGCTGGGCAACACCGGCTCGCTGGCCCACGGCCCGTTCCCGACGGCCGACGAGCAGTACCTGGTCGAGGACACGGTCGAGTACCCGATCCAGGTCAACGGCAAGGTCCGCTCGCGGGTCGTGGTCGCCGCCTCCGCCTCGCAGGACGAGATCAAGGCGGCGGCGCTGGCGGAGGAGAAGATCGCCGAGCTGGTGGGCGGCGGTGAGCCGCGCAAGGTGATCGTGGTGCCGGGCCGGTTGGTGAACATCGTTCTGTAGTCGGGGGTGGGGCCGGCGCGGCTAGGGCTGCGCCGGCTCCGCTTCCGGCCAGGACTCCGGGGCCTCGCCGAACGCGCGCCGGGCGGCTTTGACGGCGAGCACGGCCATGGTCGCGTTCGCGCCGCCGCCGATCAGCGCACCGATGCCGAACGGCACCGCTCTGCCGAGCACGACGATCCCCTGCTCGGCACGCCAAGACCCGTGTCCCGGGATTTGGTCGATCCGGCTCGGCGGCGTCGTGGGACCAGGTGCTGAGCGGCACGCGTGGCGATCTCGCCGACGCTCTCAGAGTCCCCGGCCTCGCCGAGCAGGAGCTCGTCGTGAGGACGAGACGGCATTCGACCTCGCCGAGCGAGATGCGCGAACGTCTGCGGTCGAGAACTCGAACAGTGCGCTCAGTCCTGGCGTGACCGAGCCTCGACTGCCAGCTGCGTCCTGCGGCGCCGCTTCCAAGGTGTCCTGGCGGCGTTCTTGCGAGCCCGCCCAGCGAACGTCCGCCCCGCGCTACATCAACGTCCCGCCACGTCCGGCGCCTCCGAGAACCCGATGTCCATCAGCATCTGGTCCAGCATCGAGTCGAACATCGGCTCCGGGTTCGTCACCGCGAACGGGAACCGCCCGAACACCTCCAGGGCGACGTGCCCGTACAACCGGACCCACGACTGCACGACGTGGTAGATCTTGCCCAGGTTGAGCACGTGCCCGGCCGGTTCCACCCCGTGCTCCGACACCGCCCCGGCGAGCACCTGCTGGAACCGCACCAGGTCCTCGTGCAGCACCGCCGGCACCTCCGCGTCCAGGTGGTTCGCCGCCTGGTTCGACGCGATCAGCGGGCCGGCCAGGCGCAGGAACACCGAGCCGAACTGGTCGGCGCCCAGCGGGTCGCGGGGTGAGGCGAAGACCAGCGCGAACTCCTGCGGGTGGGCCAGGGCCCAGCGGCGGAACGCGTGGCACACCGTTCTGACCTTGCACTCCACCTGCCCGGACGTCTCCGCGGCCAGCTTCGCGTGCAGGGACGTGGCCATGTCGTCGCAGATGTCGTCGCACAGCTGGCGCAGCAGGGCGTCGTGCGAGTCGTAGTAGCGGTACAGGGCCGGCGCGGTGATCCCCAGTTTGCGTGCGATCGCACGCAGGGTAACCGCGTCACGTCCGCTTTCCACCAAAAGGGCGCGGGCCGCCTGCCGAATCTCTCGCTCGGTCTCTGCGCGGAGTCGTTCTCGGCGAGTGGCCTCGGTCATATGTCACTCCATCGGGTTGTAGACCCTGTCCACGGCCCCGTACGGTTTCAGTGAACGGTGTTTACAAGAGTTCACGATATTTGCAGAACGGTAACCCAGGAGGCCGTCGCCGATGTTCGCGAAGTGGGGCTCGATCGCATATCGCCGCCGGTGGGTGGTGCTGGTCGCGACAGTGCTCCTTGCCGTCGTGGGCGGCGTGTGGGGCCTGGGCGTGTTCGACAAGCTCAGCCAGGGTGGGTACGAGGCTCCTTCCAGCGAGGCGGCGCGGGCCGACAAGGTAGCCGAGGAGGCGTTCGGGCGGCAGAACGGTGATGTGATCGTCATTTACCGCGGCGACTTCGCGAACCCGCTCGAGCTCAAGAAGGTCGCCGACCACATCAGCGGCTTCCCGAAGGACGACGTCCTCAAGACCGTCGGACCGGTGCCGTCGGACGACCAGCGGCAGGCTCTCGTCGCCATCACGCTGACCAGCGGCGACTCGAACGAGCAGATCAAGCAGTTCCAGGACGTCGAGGGCCAGCTCGCGATCGACGGCTTCACCCAGCAGGTCGGTGGGCTCGTGCCCACCCAGAAGGCCATCAACGACATGTCGCAGGAAGACCTGACGCGCGCCGAGATGTTCTCGTTGCCGCTGGTCCTGCTGCTGCTCGTCGTCATCTTCGGTGGACTGGTCGCCGCCAGCCTCCCGGTCGTGGTCGGCGGTCTCGCGATCATGGGCGCGCTCGGGGTGCTGCACGCCGTCGCGATCTTCACCGAGGTCAACTCGTTCGCCGTCAACGTCGCGTCGCTGCTCGGCCTCGGCATGGCGATCGACTACGGGCTGTTCATGGTCGGCCGGTTCCGCGAGGAGCTCGCGCAGGGCCGCACGACCGAACAGGCCGTCGGCCGCACGGTCGCGAGTGCCGGCCGGACCGTCGTGTTCAGCGCGACGCTGCTGGTCATCGCACTGGCCGGGCTGCTGCTCTTCCCGCACGGCTTCCTCAAGTCCCTCGCCTACGGCGGCGTGGCGTCGGTTGCGATCGCGGCGCTCGTCTCGCTCACGCTGCTGCCCGCGCTGCTCGGCGTCCTGGGCAAGCGGGTCGACAAGCTCGCCATGCCGTGGCGCAAGAAGGAGCCGAGCGAACGCGGCTGGCGCAAGCTCAGCGGTGCCGTCATGAAGCGGCCCGTGCTGATCGCGCTGCCGATCATCGGTGTGCTCGTCGCGCTCGGCTCGCCGTTCCTCGGCGTGCAGTTCGGCCAGGTCACCGAGAAGGTGCTGCCCGAGGGCAACGCCGTGCGCGTCGCCACCGAGAACATCAACCAGAACTTCTCGGCGCTCTCCAGCCAGGGCTTCAAGATCGTCGTCAAGGGCGGCGACCAGGCCGCGGTCCAGGAGTACCTGGGCAAGGTCGGGGACGTCGCCGGAATCAAGGGCGTCCAGCCGACCGGCAACGCCAACGGCGTCACGTCCGCCTCGGCCGGCCTCGACAACGACGCGCTCAGCGACGAGTCGAAGCAGGCGCTGAAGGACGTCCGCGCGCTCGCCCCGCCCGCCGGTGCCGAGGTGCTGGTCGGCGGCAACACCGCCGTGGTCGGCGACTCGCTCGACGCCATCGCGGACGGCCTGCCGCTGATGATCGCGCTGCTCGTGGGCGCGACGCTGGTCCTGATGTTCCTCGCGTTCGGCTCGGTCGTGCTGCCGATCAAGGCGGTGCTGATGAGCGCGCTGTCGCTGTCGGCGACGTTCGGCGTGCTCGTGTGGATCTTCCAGGAGGGCCACGGCGCCGACTGGCTCGGCGTCACGCCGGGACCGCTCGAGTCCGGCATCGTCGTGCTGATGGCGGCCATCGTGTTCGGCCTGTCGACCGACTACGAGGTCTTCCTCCTCAGCAGGATGGTCGAGGCCCGCAGCCAGGGCGCGACGACCGAGGAGGCCGTCACCACCGGTCTCGCCAAGACCGGCCGGGTCATCACCTCGGCGGCCCTGCTGCTGATCGTCGTCACCGGTGCGTTCGCGTTCTCGCAGGTCGCGATGATGCGGTTCGTCGGCGTCGGCATGATCCTCGCGCTGGCGCTCGACGCCACGGTGGTCCGCATGCTGCTCGTGCCCGCGGTGCTCAAGCTCCTCGGCAACGCCGCGTGGTGGTCACCCGGTCCGCTCAAGCGGATCCAGGAACGCCTCGCGCTTCACGACGAGCCGGTCGACGACTTCGACGACTGGGACGACGAGATCCGCGAGCCCGTCGGGGCGCGCTGAGCGCAGAAGGCGATCATGGCCGCGTCGAACTTGCGCGGCCTCGTCTCCGCCAGCTCGCCCGTCCTCATCCGGTACGTGGCGAGCACCGTGTTCGTGCTGTCCAGCACCGTCGTCGTCGCTCCGGTCGCGAGGAAAACCCTCGGGTCGCCCGGAGCGATGGCGACGCCCGGCGAGTCGATGGGCAAACGTTCGCGCACCGTCATGGTGGCCGCGTCGACGACCACGACCTCGCCGTTCTTCGGCAGCGTCAGGTAGACGGTCGCGCCGTCCGGGGTGACCGCGATGCTGCCCGCTCCCCTGCCTGCCTCGACCGAGCCGACGACCTGGTTCGTGGTCGTGTCGACCACCGTCAGCACACCGGGCGTCTTCTCGCCCAGCCGCAGGCCGCTCACGTAGAGGCGACTGCCGTCCGGCGAGAGCGCGAGGAACTGCGGCAGGCCGCCGACCTCGATCGTCGAGGTCTGGGACGCGGTGGCGGTGTCGACCACGCTCACCGTGCCGTCCTGCGAGTTCGCGACGTAGAGGACCTCGTTGCTCGGGTGCACGGCGAGCCCCTGCGGCCCTCCGCCGACCCTGATGGCCGCGACCAGCCGGAAGTCCCGCGGGTCCACCACCGCGACGCTGCCCGCCGCCGAGACGTAGAGCCGCTCCCCGTCCGGCCGCATCGCCGCGTGCGAGAGCTGGACCTGCGTGAAGATCCGGTCGAGGATCTCACCGGTCCGCGGGTCGACCGCGGTGATCGCGCCGGTCCAGCCGTTGACCACGTAGAGGCGCTGCCCGTCCGGCGACACCGCGACCCCCGTCGCCCGGCCACCGGTGTCGGCCGTCACCAGCACGGCGCCACTGCGGGTGTCGACGACCTGCACGAGCCCGGTCCTGCCCACGACGAACGCGAGCGGTGCGCCCGAAGCGGAGGAAGTGGTCGTGTACTCGTGCCGTTGGTGAACACCCATCGCCGCGAAGGCCGCTGAGAGCGCTAGAACCGCGGCCACGAGGCGTGGCTTTGCCATGCGGCGATGGGACCACTTCCGGGTGCTTTCAATCCACTTCGGTCACTCGGTCGAGTGAGATCTTTGCCTTCTCGGTGTAAGGGTCACGGGTGCTGGTTGTTCGCCGACGCCACGAGCTTCGCGTACCGGGTGCCCGCGGTGAGCAGGACCAGGCCGGCGCCGAGGAACGCCAGCACGCGGGCGACGCCGTCGAGCGCGGACAGGTCGAACAGCACCAGCTTCACGACCGCGGCACCGACGAGGATCAGGCCGCAGATCCGCAGCGCCTTGGTGCCGATCCCCTTGACCAGCAGGAACAACGCGGCAACGGTCCACGACACGGTGACGATCGAGTGCCCGAAGAGGAACCCGGTCTCGTCCGGGGAGACGAGCAGCGCCGCGCACAGCACCGCGCCCGCGGCGCCGTAGAGCAGCACCAGGCCGGAGACGATCCACGGGAACGGGTGCTTCGCCGGCTCGCGCAGCACCTGCATCTTCAGCGCCGCCCAGGGCGCGACGGCCGCGTAGATCCCCAGCACCACGGCGGTGACGAGGCCCGCGGCGTAGTAACCGGGCGAGACGGTGTTGAAGAACCGGGGCTCCTCGACCAGCCACGTGATCGGCACCGCCAGGCCGAAGGCCATGAAGAACCCGACCACGCCGAACGCGATCGAGCCGACCAGCGCGCTCCGCTTGCCCAGGCGCGCCGCGAGGAACGCGAGCAGCACCGCCTCGGCCAGCACGATCGCCGTCCGCACGTTGCCGTCGAGGGCGATGACCGTGGTCTGGAACAGCGCGAGCATGCCCGTCGCACCGGCCGCCGTCGCGAACGCGCGGGGCAGGTCCGGCACCATCCAGATCGCGAGCAGCACCGCGGCCACCGCACCGGCGAGCACCGACGCGGAGGTCCGGTCGAGCAACGTCGTCGCGAACAACGCGGGCAGCGCCGACCCGGCCACCAGGGCGATCGCCACGACGTCGTCGCGCCGCTTGCGGATCGTCAGCAGCGCCACGACGATGCCGACGACGGTCGTCGCCGCGGCGACACCGACCACGGTCCACTCGTAGCCGCGCGGGATGGCGGCCGCGGTCGTGACCAGCGAGGCGAAGATCGCGGGAAGGCCGCCGGCGATCGCGAGACCCGGCCAGTTGCGCTTGATCTGCACCGGCGTGCTGGCCATCTTCAGCACCAGCAGGAAGCCGACGAGCAGGACGGTGAAGCCCTCGGTCAGCGCGGGCGAGCAGACGGCGCAGGCCGTGACGACGGTGACCGCGAGCGCTTGCGAGTCCCAGCGCAGCGCGAGCACCACGCCGGCGATCGCGACTGCCAGTCCGACGACGAGCCCGATGGTCGCCGGGAAGTAGTGGTAGAGGCTCGTGGCCGCGATGACGTCCAGGTAGAGGCCCGCGAAACCGGTGAAGGCCAGGGCGAACGCGCCGACGCGACCAGCGGGGTTGCGGTGCAGCCGCACGCCGATGCCGATCAGCGCGGCGCTGAACACCGCACCGCCGATGACGCGCGGCAGCGGGCCGAGCCAGCCGCGCTGCACGGCCAGGACCAGCAGCAGCACGAAACCGAGCACGGTGATCGCGCCGCCGACCCAGGCCAGCAGCTTCGCGCCGGCGCCGTCCTTGCCGAGCTTCTCGAACAACGTCTCGCGCGGCGGCGGAGGAGAGCCCCATGGCTGCTGCGGCGGCCACGGCGCCTGGCCGGGCGGCGGGAACTGCGGTCCGGGCGGGGGCGGCAGCGGTGCCGAGGCGCCCTGCGACGACCACGGGTTGGGCGGGCCCTGCGCCGGAACCGGCTGGGGGACCTGCTGCTGGGGCGGCGGGGCCTGCTGCGGGATCGGACCGGGGACCGGTGCCTGGGCGGGCATCGGCCGCGGCGGCGTCGCGGGTGCGACGACCTCGGCGACTGCGGTCGCCGCGGCCGCCACCGGGCCCGAAGTGCGTTCCCGCATCTCCGAGCTGATCGTCACCAGCCGCTGCCCGATGGCCGCGAGCTCCAGCGCGAGGCGCTGCTCGTCCCCGAGGCGATCCTGTCCGTCCATGTGATCAGAGTGGGGCAGGGCACGCCCAGTGACATCCGTACACCTACTCATCCACTGGTCTCAGCTTGACTACATAGATGTGTAATCGATTAACTAAGCCCTCGTGACGACCATGAAGGACGTCGCGCAGCACGCGGGCGTGTCGACAGCCACCGTGTCGCGCGTGCTCAACGGCCATGCCGCGCCGACGCCCGAGACCCGGGTGCGCGTGCTCGCCGCGATCGAGGAGCTCGGCTACCGGCCCAACGCCCTGGCGCGATCCCTCAGGACCACCAGCACCCAGACCCTGGGGCTGGTCATCAGCGACCTGCTGAACCCGTTCTTCGCCGAGATCGCGCGAGCGGTCGAGGACGAGGCCCGGTCACACGGCTACTGCGTCGTGATCGGGAACGCCGACGAGAGCGCCGAGCAGGAGGCCACCTACGTGCGCACCCTGCTCGACCGCCGGGTGGACGGCCTCCTGCTGTGCCCCGCGACAGACGATCCAGGTCTGGTCCGCGAAGTGAGCGCAGGCGGCGTACCACTGGTTCTGCTCGACCGGACGGTCAAGGGCGCGACATGCCCGGTCGTCCGCGCCGACGGCAGCGAGGCACTGACCGCGCTCGCCCGGCGGCTCGTCGGCGCCGGCCACACCCGCATCGGAGTGATCGCGGGACCGCCGAACACCTCCACCGGAAGAGAGCGGACCGACGTGCTCACGGGGTCGCTCGGCGGCCTCGCGCAGGTCGTGCACGGCGACTTCCGGCAGGAGAGCGGCAGCCAGGCCGCCGCCAGGCTCCTCGACGGCGGCGCCACCGCGCTCGTCGCGATGGACAACCTGATGGGCCTGGGCGCGCTGGGCGAGGTCCGGGCCCGCGGCCTGCAGATCCCGCACGACATCGCGTTCGCGGTGTTCGACGACCAGCCGTGGTTCCCGCTGCTCGACCCGCCGATCACGGTCGTCGCGCAGCCGACCGTCGAGATGGGCAGGGCCGCCGCGCGCAGCCTGCTCGCCCTGATCGAGGGCCGCCAGCCCGACGACGTCCGCCTGACCGCGAAGCTCGTGCTCCGCGGCTCGCTCGGGGAGGCCGAGCTGTGAACACCCTCATCACCGCCCGCGGGATCACCAAGCACTTCGGCACCACGAAGGCGCTCGACGGGGTGGACCTGGACATCAACGCCGGTGAGGTCCACGTCCTGCTCGGCGAGAACGGCGCCGGCAAGTCGACGCTGGTCAAGGTGCTCGCGGGCATCCACGGCCACGACTCCGGCACGATCGAGGGCCACGCCAGCCTCGCCGTGATCCACCAGGAGCTGGCCCTGGTCCCCGAGCTCAGCGTCGCGGAGAACCTGTTCCTCAACCGGCTGCCGCGCAGGTTCGGCTTCGTCGACCGCGCCGCGATGCGCCGCCGGGCACCGGAGCTGCTCGACCGCGTCGGCCTGCGCGTCGACCCGGACACCAGGGTCCGCGACCTCGGCATCGCCCAGCAGCAGATGATCGAGATCGC
Organism: Lentzea sp. NPDC060358; assembly: GCF_042725365.1. Taxonomy (NCBI): domain Bacteria; kingdom Bacillati; phylum Actinomycetota; class Actinomycetes; order Pseudonocardiales; family Pseudonocardiaceae; genus Lentzea; species Lentzea sp. NPDC060358. The sequence goes on from NZ_JBHXCW010000033.1 coordinate 25,655, forward strand.
CCGCGCGCTCGACAAGGACGCCGGCGTGCTGATCCTCGACGAGCCGACCGCGGTCCTCACCGACACCGAGACCGACCGGTTGTTGCAGATCATGGCGCAGCTGCGGGACAACGGCGTCGGGCTCGTCTTCATCACCCACCACCTCGACGAGATCCAGCGCATCGCCGACCGCATCACCGTCCTGCGCGACGGCCGGTCGGTGGGCGTCCTCGGCCCGAGGGCCACGACCCAGCACATGATCGAGCTGATGGTCGGCCGCCCGATCGACGAGCAGTACCCGCGCGCACAGCACCGCGCAGGTCAGCCGTTGCTGAAGATCTCCGGCCTGACGAAGGACGGCGTGTTCCGCGACATCGACATCGAGGTGCACGCGGGCGAGGTCGTCGGCATCGCCGGACTGGTCGGCGCCGGGCGCACCGAGGTCGCACGGGCGGCGTTCGGCGTGGACGACTACGACCACGGCACGGTCGAGGTCGACGGCAAGCGGGTGCGCCGCAACGACGTCCAGGCCGCCATCAAGGCCGGTCTCGGGCTCGTCCCCGAGGACCGCAAGGGCCAGGGCCTCGTGCTCACGGCGACCGTCGGCCAGAACCTCGAGCTGGTGACGCTCGAGAACCGCGACGCGAAACGCCTGCACGACATCGCGGGCAAGCTCCGCGTCAAGGGCCGCGTCGACCAGCCGGTGAAGGAGCTGTCGGGCGGCAACCAGCAGAAGGTCGTCATCGGCAAGTGGCTGCTGGCCGACCCGAAGGTGCTGATCCTCGACGAACCGACCCGCGGCGTGGACGTCGGCGCCAAGGTCGAGATCTACGAGCTGGTCAACCGCATGACCGCGCAGGGCCGGGCCGTGCTGCTCGTGTCCAGCGACCTGCCCGAGGTGATCGGGATGAGCGACCGCGTCGTCGTCATGGCGCACGGCCGCGTGGCCGGTGAGCTGCCCCGGGGCGCGACCCAAGACCAGGTGATGGCACTCGCCGTGCAGGAGATCTCCGCATGACCACGATCAGCATTCGCAAGTACGCCAGCGAGAACGGCGCCCTCGCAGGACTTCTCGTCCTCGCGCTGGCGCTCGCGATCTCGAACCCGGCGTTCCTCACCGCGCAGAACCTCGTCAACGTCGGCGTGCAGGCCGCGGCCATCGCGATCCTGGCGTTCGGCATGACGTTCGTGGTCGTCGCGGGCGGCATCGACCTGTCGGTGGGCAGCGTCGCCGCACTGGCCGCGATGGTCGGCGCCCTCACCGCCGGGCCGGTCGGGCTCGTCGTCGGCGCGCTGTGCGGCCTCGTCAACGGCGCGATGATCAGCTACGGCAAGCTGCCGCCGTTCATCGCGACGCTCGCGATGCTGAGCGTCGCCCGCGGCCTCACGCTCGTGGTCTCGGAAGGCCAGCCGCACAACACCGACGAGCTGGTGACGTTCCTCGGCTCGAACCTCGCGCCGATGCTGCCGTTGCCGTTGCTGCTGATGCTCGCGTTCTTCGGCATCACCGGGCTGATCCTCACGCGCACCAACCTCGGCCGCCGCATGTACGCGATCGGCGGCAACGAGGAGGCGGCGAAGCTCAGCGGCATCGACGTCCGCAGGCAGAAGCTCTGGATCTACGCGCTCTCCGGCCTGTTCGCCGCCGCAGCGGGCCTCGTGCTCGCCGGCCGGCTGGGGTCCGCCGGTCCGCAGGCAGCGGTCGGCTACGAGCTCGACGCCATCGCCGCGGTCGTCATCGGCGGTGCGTCGCTGTCCGGTGGCGTGGGCCGCGCCACCGGGACGCTGGTCGGCGCACTCGTGCTCGCCGTCCTGCGCAACGGCCTCAACCTGCTGCAGGTGCACCCCTTCTGGCAGCAGGTCGTCATCGGCGTGGTGATCGCACTCGCCGCGTTGCTCGACTCACTTCGCCGTCGCTGAGCAAGAACCCCGGAACAGGTAAGGAAGACACTGATGAAGGTGACCCGACGGATCGCGCTGACCCTCGGTGCCGTGGCGCTGGCCGCGACCGCGTGCGGCGGCACCGGGGCGTCCGGTGGCAGCGACCTCACCATCGGCCTCGCCGTGTCCACGCTGAACAACCCGTTCTTCGTGGAGCTGCAGCAGGGCGCGCAGGAGATGGCCGACCAGCTCGGCGCCAAGCTGACCGTGGTCGACGCGCAGAACGACGCGACGAACCAGGTCAACCAGGTGCAGACGCTGGTGACGCAGGGCGTCAAGGCGATCATCCTGAACCCGGTCGACTCCCAGCAGTCCGCTCCCGCCGCGCGGGCCGCCGAGATGGCGAACATCCCGCTGATCTCGGTCGACCGCTCGGTCGAGGGCAAGGTCGCCGCCGAGATCGCGTCGAACAACGTGCAGGGCGGCAGCCTCGCCGCCATCGAACTCGGCCGCGCCACCACCGGCGAGGTCGCCCACCTCAAGGGCATCCAGGGCGCGTCGGCGTCGCGCGACCGCGGCCGGGGCTTCGAGCAGGGCCTGAACAGCGGGGGCATCAAGGTCACCGCCGAGGCCGTCGCCGACTTCGACCGCGCCAAGGGCCTCAACGAGACCACGAACCTGCTGCAGGGCCACCCCGAGATCAAGGGCATCTTCGCCGAGAACGACGAGATGGCGCTCGGCGCGATCAAGGCGCTCGGCGCCCGTGCCGGCAAGGACGTCATGGTCGTCGGCTTCGACGGCACGCCCGACGGCCTGAAGGCGATCCAGGAGGGCACGCTCGCCGCGACCGTGGCCCAGCAGCCGAAGCAGCTCGGGTCGAAGGCCGTCGAGCAGGCGGTGAAGGCCGCGAAGGGCGAGACCGTTCAGCAGGTCGTGGACGTCGAGGTCAAGGTCATCACCAAGCAGAACGTGGCAGAGTTCACCAAGTGACGAAGCCTCTGCTCGTGCTCGGGTCCGCCAACGCCGACCTCGTGGTCGAGGTCGGCCGGCGGCCCGCCGGCGGTGAGACCGTGCTCGGCGGCGACACCGTCGTGCTGCCCGGCGGCAAGGGCGCGAACACCGCCGTCGCCGCCGCTCGGGTCGGTGCCTCCGTCGCGCTGGTCGGCGCCGTCGGTGACGACGGGTACGGCGCGCTGCTGCGCGAGTCGCTCGAGTCGTCCGGCGTCGACACCTCGCTGGTGAAGGCCTCCGCGCGACCGACCGGCATCGCCTACATCACCGTGACGCCGGACGGCGAGAACTCGATCGTCGTCTCCCCCGGCGCCAACTCCGACGTGTCGTCGTCCGACGTGGACGGGCTGTCGTTCGCCGGCGTCCGCGTGCTGACCTGTTCGCTGGAGGTGCCGCTGGAGGCGGTGGTCCACGCGATCGACGTGGCCGCCGAGGCCGGTGTCCGCACGGTGCTGAACCTGTCGCCGGTGGCCGAACTGCCGTCCGCGACGCTGGGGCGGCTCACCGTCCTGGTCGTGAACGAGCACGAGGCCGCGCAGCTCGCGTCCGACTGGCAGGGCCTGCTCGCGCTCGGACCGGCGTCGGCGGTCGTGACGCTCGGCTCGCGCGGCGTCGCCGTCGTGCAGGAGTCGGGGGTCGTCGAGGTGCCGGCGGCCGAGGTGGCCGAGGTCGTCGACACGACCGGCGCCGGTGACGCGTTCGCCGGTGCGGTGTCCGCGCGACTGGCCGACGGGGACGACCTCGTGCAAGCTGCTCGGTACGCGGTGAAGGTCGCCGCGCTGTCCGTCACGAAGGCGGGCGCGCAGCCGTCCTACCCGACCGCGGCCGAAGTCAGCTCGTTTTAACAAACCGTGCTGTCGGCGCAACCCCGGTGAAGGGTATGGTCTAGACCATGTCGAGCGCGCGGCTGAGCGGTGTCGGTGTCAGCAGCGGCCGGGCTTCCGGCCCCGTGGTGAGGGTCGCCGAAGCCCTGCCCGAACCTCCCGCGGGTCCCCGACCCGACGACCCGGCCGCGGAGGCCGCACGGATCCGCCCGGCGACCGAGGTCGTGGCGCAGCGCCTGATGGAGCGCGCGAAGACCGTCGAGGGCGACGCCCGCGCCGTGCTGGAGACGACGGCCGCGATGGCCGGCGACCCGTCCCTGATCAAGTCCGCCGAGAAGCTCGTCTCCGCCGAGTCGCTGCCCGCGGCCCGTGCCGTGCACCAGGCGGCGCAGAAGTTCATCGCCGCGCTGCAGGCCGCCGGTGGCTACATGGCCGAACGCGCCCGCGACGTGCAGGACGTCCGCGACCGCGTGGTGGCCGAGCTGCTGGGGCAGCCCGCACCCGGCGTCCCCGACCTGGACTCGCCGTCCGTGCTGGTGGCGCGCGACCTCGCGCCCGCCGACACCGCGGGCCTCGACCCGTCGAAGGTCCTCGCCCTGGTCACGGAGGAGGGCGGCCCCACTTCGCACACGGCGATCCTCGCCCGTTCGCTCGGCATCCCGGCCGTCGTCGCGTGCCGCGGCATCCTGGCGTTCGAGGCCACCTCTCTCGACGTCGACGGTGACACCGGTCAGATCCGCGAGTCGGACGGCAAGGTCCGCTCGGCCGGCGCGGGCAAGAAGGCCGAGTGGAACGGCGTGGGCGTCCTGAAGGACGGCCACCGCGTGAAGGTCCTGGGCAACGTGGGCTCGCCCGGCGACGCGGCCGCCGCTGCCGCCGCGGGTGCGGAGGGCGTCGGCCTCTTCCGCACGGAGTTCTGCTTCCTGGACGCCGCCGAGGAACCGACCGTCGCCGAGCAGACCGCCGCGTACGAGGCCGTGCTGGCGCCGTTCGCGGGCAAGCCCGTGGTGGTGCGCACCCTCGACGCGGGCGCGGACAAGCCGCTGGCGTTCCTGAACCCGGACCCCGAGCCCAACCCGGCCCTGGGCGTCCGCGGCCTGCGCGTCGCGTTCGACCGCCCCGAGGTCCTGGACCGCCAGCTCGAGGCCATCGCCGCCGCGGCCAAGTCCTCCGGTGCCGACGTTTCGGTCATGGCCCCGATGGTCGCGACCGCCGCCGAGGCCGCGTGGTTCGTCGAACGCGCCCGCGCCGCCGGCATCGCCCGCGTCGGCGTGATGATCGAGGTCCCGTCGGCCGCGCTGTCGGCCCGCGAGATCCTCCAGGTCGTCGACTTCGTCTCCATCGGCACCAACGACTTGGCCCAGTACGTCTTCGCCGCGGACCGCCAGCTCGGCGGCGTGGCCGCGCTGAACGACCCGTGGCAGCCGGCGCTGCTGCGCCTGATCGCCGTGGTAGGCGAGGCGGCCACCGCCACCGGCAAGCCCGTCGGCGTGTGCGGCGAAGCGGCGGCCGACCCGCTGCTGGCGTGCGTGCTCATCGGCCTCGGCGTGACGTCGCTGTCGATGAACCACACGGCGCTGTCCGGCGTCGGCGCCCGCCTCGCCACCTCGAGCACGGACATCTGCCAGCTGGCGGCCCGCGGCGCTCTCGCGGCGGCCGACCCCGGCTCGGCCAAGCTCGCGGCCCGCGCCCCGCACTAGCCGACCGCGGTCACGCGGATCTCGACGCGCATCTTCGGGTGACCGAGGGCGGTGACGCCGCTCTCGGTCCAGATGGGCTTGCGCTCGCCCATCCGCGCGCGGAACTGCTCGACCATGACCCGGTTGTGCTCGTCGAACCCGTTCTCCACCACGTGGTACGAGTTGACGTGCACGACGTCGGCCCAGGTGGCGCCCGCCGTGTTCAGCGTCCGCTCGACGTTGTCGAACGCCCGCACGATCTCCTCCTCGAGCGTCTCGGGGAACTCGAAGTCGTCGCTCCAGCCGCCCTGCCCCGAGGTCTCGACCCGGTCGCCGATCCGCACGGCCTGGCTGTAGTGCACGTTCTCGGCCTGCGTCTCGCCGTAGCCGGGCGTCGCGAAGAACTCCACCTTGCTCATCGTCGTCTCCTCTGACTTCACACTTGAATTCACGCTTGAAGTCAACCGTACACGACTTCAAGCGTGAAGTACGCTCTGCGACGTGGAGTGGCTGAACGCGGAGGAGAAGGACGCCTGGACGGGCCTGGTCTCGGTGCTCCTGCTGATGCCGGGCAGGCTGGAGGCGCCGCTGCAGGAGTCGGGCCTGAGCCTGTTCGACTACCTGGTGCTCAGCCACGTCTCGGAGGCCCCCGGCCGCCGCATCCGCATGAGCGAGCTCGCGGTGCTGGCGAACGGCTCCCTGTCCCGCCTGTCGAACGTGGTGAAGCGCTTCGAGCAGCGCGGCTGGGTGGAGCGCTACCCAGACCCGGAGAACGGCCGGTACACGATCGCGTCGCTGACCGACGAGGGATTCGCGGTGGTGGAGGCGGCCGCGCCCGTGCACCTGCGCGCGGTGCGGCAGTTCGTGCTCGACCCGCTGACCGCGGAGGACCGGCAGGCGTTGACGCGGATCGCGGCGAAGCTGCGGGTGACGATCCCGCCGCCCTGACGGATCACGTCCACCCGCTCGACCAGGCCGCGCACCCGCCGCCGTCTAGCGAGCCGCTTGGAGCTCGTCCAACACCGCTCTGATCAGCGGATGGTCCTCCGACCCGCGCCGCACCGCCGCCACCACCCGCCGCAACGGCGCGACCCCGGACACCGGCACCCCGCGCACGGCGTTGCGAGGCGCCAGCGCCACCCCGGCCCCCGCCGCCACCAGCGCCTCGATGGCCCGGAAGTCGTCGGACGTGTGCCGGATCCGCGGCGCGAACCCGGCCTGCGCGCACGCCATCTCCACCACGTCCCGCAACGGGTTCCCGGGCAGCGTCACCACCCAGTCCTCGTCGGCGAGCGAAGCCAGGTCGACCGACGCGATGGACCCCCGTCCCGGCGGCAGCACGACGTCGAAGGGTTCCGTGTAGAGCGGGAACCGGGTCAGCCGGTCGGCCGTGCGGTGCTCCTCGGTGATCGCCACGTCGATCTCGCCGTCCAGCAGCAGCCGCACGCTCTCGTGCCCCTCGGCGTCGCGCACCGACAGCTCCACCGACCGCGACTTCAGCGCCGCCAGCGCCGGCGCCACCACCTGCGTGATCGCCGACGCGAACGCCGCCACCTCCACCCGTCCGGCGTGACCGGCGGCCAGCGCGTCCAGCGTGGCTTGGGCGCGTTCCAGTTCGGCGGCGACGACGTGGGCGTGGGCGACCAGCAGCGAACCGGCCGGCGTCAGCGAGACACGGCGTCCCTTGCGCAGTAGCAGCGGATGTCCGGCCTCGGACTCGAGAGCGGCCAGTTGCTGCGACACCGCCGACGGCGTGAGGTGCAACGCTGCTGCTGCGGCCGTCACCGTGCCGTGGTCGGCGAGTGCGCGCAGCACGCGGAGCCGTCGTGGGTCGATCACCGCTCAATGATGGGGGATTCCACCGGCTCGTTCACGGGGATGTCCTTCGGCAGGATCGGCTCGAAGTCCACGTCGTCGAGCAGGAGGTACTCCTCGCTCGAGATGGGGAGGCCGGCGGGCAGGCCGTACTGGGGTGTGGTGGTCAGGTCGAACTTCGCGATCGGCAAGCCGGTGCCCGGGTTGACGATGAACCGCGTCTCGACATCGGCGAACTGGAAGTTCCGCGGCGCGTCGATCGCCACACCGACGCCGTCCTGCCCACGCCACGACGTCTGGCCGAGGGAGCGCACCCCGTCGAGCGTCGTGAGCATCTCGAACGCAGCGGCGCGCTGGTCGGGGCGGATGTTCGAGGTCATCAGCTCCATCGCGAGCGTCGCAACCCGGTAGGAGTCCTTACCAACAATGGTCTCCAGCGCCTTCTTCAGCTCCGCCGGGTCGGCGGGCAGCGAGTCGAGCGAGTCGATGCGCACCTGGCTGTGCGCCGACATCTGGAACCCGGAGACGGTGGTCTTCTGCAGGTACGGCTTCATCGGGCCGAAGCGCACCGAACGGCTCCCGCCGACCAGGGGCGCGGTCGCCGGGCTCCCGGCGTCCACCCACCCGTCGTGATCTCTGGTGATCGCCGAGGGCGAGACGTCGCCCTCCTTCTGGCCGACCGTGATCCGACTGTTCGCGCCCACCCACTGCTCGGTCACGGAGGTGAAGAACGCGAGGTACGGCTTCGCCGGGTCGCCGACGACCATCGTCGAGTTGAGCCGGGTCAGCACGTGCCACCACCGCGGTGCCGCAGCGGGTTGCACCGGCTGGGGCGGCGCGGGCAGCAGGACCACCGCGAGGACCACTACCGCGGCGACGACCAGCAGCGGAGCGAACCGCCGGACGAGCTGCCGGCGGACCGGCCGGTCCTTCGGCAGCGTGATGATGCGGGCGAGGTCGCGTTCCATCCGGTCGCGGTCGACCTCGGGGACGGGCGGCTTGGCGGCGGCCAAGTCCTTCAGGAGGTCTTCCATGACTCCCTCGCACTGTCGAATTTCGGCGTCCAGAGCGCGGCCTGCAGCCGCCTGCGAGCCCGGTGCAGCCGCACGAAGAACGTCGCCGTCGTGCACCCGAGCACCTGCGCGGCCTCCGCCGCGGCCAGCCCGTGCCACGCGATCAGCGTCAGCACCTCCTGGTCGGCGTCGGACAAGCTCGACAACGCCGCCCGCAGCTCGATCACCGCGAACTCGTCCTCCGCGGGGAAGTCGGTCAGCTCGTAGTGCGTCGTCTGCCGGCGGGACGCGCGCACCAGGTTGCGGGCGATGCCGAGCAGCCACGGCAGCGCGTTCGACGGCATCTCGGCCGACTTGCGCCAGGCGATCGTGAAGGTCTCGCTGGTGATGTCCTCGGCGAGCTTCGCCCCCGCGTGACTCGCCGCGTACGCGAGCACCCGCGGGTAGCACTCGCGGTAGACCGTCGCGAATTCCTCCACGTCGAGTAGTGCTCCGGACGTGCCGATTCTTACTGCGGAGTGACGCGGGTCACATCAGGGAGAAAGGTGACCCACGCCTCGCGTGACACCTACATTTTCGCTCGTGCGGCCACAAATGCATCCACGGCGCGATTGACGTCATCGGTCGTGTGTGCGGCGGACATCTGCGTGCGGATGCGCGCCTTGCCGTGCGGCACGACCGGGTACGAGAAGCCGATCACGTAGATGCCCTGCTCCAGCAGCAGGTCGGCGAGCCGCGCCGCCTCGGCCGCGTCGCCGATCATCACCGGGATGATCGGGTGCTCGCCCGGCAGCAGGTCGAAGCCCTCCTCGGTCATGCGGCGGCGGAACAGCTCGGTGTTCGACCGCAGCTGGGCCAGCAGGTCCGTGGACGACGACAGCATGTCCAGCGTCGCGATCGCGGCCGCGGTGATCGAGGGCGCGAGCGAGTTCGAGAACAGGTACGGGCGCGAGCGCTGGCGCAGCAGCTCGACGATCTCGGCGCGGCCCGAGGTGTAGCCGCCGGACGCGCCGCCCAGCGCCTTGCCGAGGGTGCCGGTGACGATGTCGACGCGGTCCTGCACGCCGAACAGCTCCGGGGTGCCGCGGCCGGTCGGGCCGGTGAAGCCGACGGCGTGCGAGTCGTCGACCATGACCAGGGCGTTGTAGCGCTCGGCGAGGTCGCAGATCTCGTCCAACGGCGCGAGGTAGCCGTCCATCGAGAACACGCCGTCGGTCGCGATGAGGCGGTAGCGCGCGTCGGACGCGTCCTTGAGCTGGCGCTCCAGGTCGTCCATGTCGCGGTTGGCGTAGCGGAAGCGCTTGGCCTTCGACAGGCGGACGCCGTCGATGATCGACGCGTGGTTCAGCTCGTCGGAGATGATCGCGTCCTCGGCGCCGAGCAGCGTCTCGAACAGGCCGCCGTTGGCGTCGAAGCACGAGCTGTAGAGGATCGTGTCGTCGGTGCCGAGGAACTCGCTGAGCTTGCGCTCCAGTTCCTTGTGCGGCTCCTGGGTGCCGCAGATGAACCGCACCGAGGCCATGCCGAAGCCCCAGTCGTCGAGGGCCTTCTTGGCGGCCTCGACGAGCGTGGGGTGGTCGGCGAGACCGAGGTAGTTGTTGGCGCAGAAGTTCAGGACCTCGTCACCGGAACCGACCCGGACGGCGGCGTTCTGCGGGGTGCCGATCACGCGCTCGGACTTGTAGAGCCCGGCCTCCCGGATCTCCCCGATCGTCTTGACCAGGTCGTTCTTCAGCTCGCCGTACATCAGGCTCCCGTCCAGTCGAGGATGACCTTGCCGCACTTGCCCTCGCGCGCGGTGGCGAACGCCTCCGCGTGCTGCGTGTGGTCGTACCGGTGCGTGATGACCGGTGCGAGGTCGAGGCCGCGCTGCAGCAGCACGGTCATCGAGTACCAGGTCTCGAACATCTCCCGGCCGTAGATGCCCTTGATCTGCAGCATCTTCAGCACGATGCTGCTCCAGTCGACGGCGAACTCGTCCGCGGGCAGGCCCAGCATGGCGATGCGGCCGCCGTGGGCCATGTTCGCGATCATGTCGCGCATCGCGACGGGCTTGCCGGACATCTCCATGCCGACGTCGAAGCCCTCGGCCATGCCCAGTTCGGCCTGCGCGTCGGCGATCGTGCGCTCGGCGACGTTCACGGCGAGGTCGACGCCGACCTTGCGCGCGAGGTCGAGGCGGTGCTCGGAGATGTCGGTGATCACGACGTTGCGCGCGCCCGCGTGCTTGGCGACGGCGGCGGCCATGATGCCGATCGGGCCCGCGCCGGTGATGATCACGTCCTCGCCGATGACGGGGAAGCTCAGCGCGGTGTGCACGGCGTTGCCGAACGGGTCGAAGATCGCGGCCACGTCCAGGTCGACCTGCGTGCGGTGCACCCACGCGTTCTGCTCGGGCAGCACGACGTACTGGGCGAACGCGCCGTCGGAGTGCACGCCGAGCCCGCGCGTGTTGGCGCAGAGGTGGCGGCGGCCGGCCTTGCAGTTGCGGCACTTCCCGCACACGAGGTGGCCCTCGCCGCTGACCAGGTCGCCGACCTTGACGCTGGTGACGGAGGCGCCCGTCTCCACGACCTCGCCGACGAACTCGTGCCCGACGACGAGCGGCGCCTCGATGTTCGCCGCCGCCCAGTCGTCCCACGAGTCGATGTGCAGGTCGGTCCCGCAGATACCGGTGCGCAACACCCTGACCAGCACGTCCGCCGGTCCGGGAGTGGGGTCCGGGACGTCGGTCAGTTCCAGGCCGGGCCCTGCGGCGACCTTGACGAGAGCCTTCATGCTCCGAAGTTTCACCCTTTGCCGCTTGTGCAGTCCATCAGGACTTTCTGAAGTTCTTGTGCAGTTCGGCTTCATTGGCGATGTTGCGCACCATGCCGCCGAACACGATGCCGTGGAACGGCCAGACGGCCCACCAGTAGAGGTGTCCGGCGAGGCCCTTGGGGACGAACACGGCACGCTGGCGGTAAGTGGACCCGTACCCCTCGTTGCCCGCCACTCGAAGCTCCAGCCACGCCTTGCCCGGCACCTTCATCTCGGCCCGCAGCCGCAGCAGCCGGCCGCGTTCGATCTCCTCGACCCGCCAGAAGTCGAGCGCCTCCCCGACGTGCAGGTGCTGCGGATCGCGCCGGCCCCGGCGCAGCCCCACCCCGCCGACGAGCCGGTCCATCCAGCCCCGCACCGCCCAGGCCAGCGGGAACGAGTACCAGCCCCGCTCACCGCCGATGCCCTCGACGACCTCCCACAACCGCTCGGGCGTCGCGGTCGTCCGCTGCTCGCGCTCGTCGGTGTAGACCGAACCGCCGGACCAGTCGGGGTCGGTCGGCAGCGGCTCGCTCGCCGCCCCCGGCGTCGACGCCCCGGACCAGCGCGTCTCCACGTCCGCGTCGCGGATCTTGGCCAGCGCCAGTTCGACGGCCTTGTCGTAGCCGACGTTCTCGCCGGGCAGGACCTCGCGGATGTCGTTCTCGCGGCACACCACCTCGTGCACCAGCGACTCGATCAACGGCTTGGCGATCGACTTGGGCACGGGCGTGACCACGTTGACCCAGTGCGAGGACAGCCGCGGCGTCAGGAACGGCACGGGCACGACCCGCCGCCGGGGCAACCCGGCGACCTGCGCGTACCGCAGCATCATGTCCAGGTACGTCAGCACGTCCGGACCACCGATGTCGAACGTGCGGTTGGTGTTCTCGAGCGTCGTCGCGTCGACCAGGTAGCGCAGCACGTCCCGCACGGCGATCGGCTGGATGCGGTTGTGCACCCAGCGCGGCGTGATCATGACCGGCAGCCGCTCGGTCAGGTAGCGCAGCATCTCGAAGCTCGCCGACCCCGACCCGATGATGACCGCGGCCTGCAGCACGATGGCGGGGACGTCCGACTTGAGGAAGACCTCGCCGACCTCCTTGCGGGAGGACAGGTGCGGCGACAGCTCGGTGTGCTCGGGGTGCAGCCCGCCCAGGTAGATGATGCGCTGGACGTTCGCGCGCTCGGCGGCGCGCGCGGTGTTCTCGGCGGCCTTCCGGTCGGCGTTGGCGAAGTCCTTCGAGTTGAGCGAGTGCACCAGGTAGTGCACGACCTCGACGTCCCGCATGGCCTCGTCGAGGTCTTGGAGCACGTCCCCGCGGACGATCTCGACGTCGGCGGCCCACGGGACGTCGCGCAGCTTCTCCGGCGACCGGACGAGGCACCGCACCTGGTGGCCTTCGGCCAGGAGCCGGGGCACGAGCCGTCCGCCGAGGTATCCGGTCGCGCCGGTCACGAGACATCGCATGCCTCGATCCTGCGGTCTGCGGCAGGTCCTCGCAGATCAGGGCGCGCTGGCGCAGGGGTACCCCCGGCCGGGGATCCCCTCGCATCCCAACGTACTCAGCGGGTCCGACAGTTCTCGGCGACGCCGGGAGGCCGTCCGTTCGACGTCGTGGACCGGCGCATGTACCGCCCCGCGAAGTCCCCGCCGCCGCGCGCAGCGTCCCCGAGGTCGGCCGACGAGGGTCAGCGCTTGCGCTTGATCACCACGGACCCGCCCCGCACCGCGCCCCTGAGCTGGAAGTGCGGGTTCCCCACGGCCGAGTTGACCTTGTCCTTCAGCTCGCCGGCGGTGATCTCCACGGCGTTCACGTCCACCGACGACCCCGCGGGCAGCAGCAGCTTCACCGAGCCGAACGACACGTCCAGGTCGACGTTCACGATCTCCGGCACCTCGGCGGCGGTGAAGTCGAGGTTCGTGGTGCCGAGGGTGTTGCGGATGACGAGCTCGCGCGGCACGACCCAGTGGCCCTTGCGCGTCGTGGTGCCCATCGTGTTCTTCAGCTCGGTGCGGGCGTGCGCCAGCTCGTTGTTGACCATGCCGGGCAGGTCGACCAGCACGGCGTTCAGATCTGCCCTGGTCTTCGCGCCCAAAGCGGTGTCCGTGCGGACCGTGAACTCGTCGAGCGTGATCATGCCGCGGCCCACCGCCTTGTTCAGCAGGCCGACGACGTGCTCGCGTTCCGCGTCGGACACGCGTAAGTCTCTGGGGTCTGTCATTTCTCTGCCTCCGGATCGGCGTCGAGACCGTGCTCGATGGCATAACGCGCCAACTCCACCCGGTTGTGCAGTTGGAGTTTGCGCAAAGTCGACTGGACGTGGTTTTCGACCGTGCGGTGGGAGATCACCAGGCGGTTCGCGATCTGCCGCGCGGTCAGGCCCTTGGCCACCAGCCGGAGCACCTCGGTCTCGCGGTCGGTGAGCTGGGGCTTCTCCTCCGAGTCGTCGGGGGCCGCGGCCATGCGCCGGTACTCGCCCAGCACCAGGCCCGCGAGACCCGCGGTGAAGACGGCGTCGCCGGCGGCGGTGCGGGAGACGGCCTCGACCAGTTCCTCGGAGGACGCGGACTTCACCAGGTAGCCGGAGGCGCCCGCCTTCACGGCCTGCAGCACGTCGTCGTGCTCGCCGGACGCCGACAGCACCAGCACGCGGGTGTCCGGCAGCTCGCTGGTGATCAGCAGGGTGGCGTCGACGCCGGAGAGCTCGCCCAGGTTGAGGTCCATCAGGACCACGTTGGGCCGCACCGCCTTCGCGATGCGCACCGCCGAGGGCGCGTCACCGGCGGTCGCCACGACCTCGAAACCGCGTTCCTGCAGGTCGCGTGCCACGCCTTCGCGCCACATCGGGTGGTCGTCCACCACCATCACCGAGACCGTCATCTTGTTGCCGCCCCCTTCCTGAACACCCGGACCTCCCACTCCGTGCCCTCCCCCGGCCCGGTCTGGAGCTCGAGCGTCCCGCCGAGCGACTCCACCCGGCCTTTGATCGATTTCTCGATGCCCATCCTGCCTTCCGCGGCAGCCGACGCGATCCTGCCGTCGGGGATGCCGGGACCGTCGTCACGGACACTCAACACGATTTCCTCCCCGAGGTCCTCGAGCAGCACCCACGCCCGCGCGTCGTCACCAGCGTGTTTGTCCACGTTGGACAGTGCTTCGCGCACCAGCGACGTGAGCTCGCCCGCGGCCGCCGAGGCGAACATCACCTGCGTGGCGGGGGTGGAGACCTGGATCCGGGGCGTCGCGAGGAGCTGCAGGCCGGGCCGCAGGTCGATCTCCCCGTCCACGGTGGAGTCGGCGGGAGCGGCGGCCACCAGGTTGCGCAGCGCGACCTCCTGCTCGCCGGCCATCTTGGCGAGCTCGGCCGCCTCGCCGCCGACCTCGAGCCCGCGTTTGCGCACGCGGGCGAGCACCTGCAGCACGCTGTCGTGGATGGAACGGGCGAGCCGTTCGCGTTCCGCCGTCGCCGCCTCGGCCCGCAACGCCTGGGCGAGCAGCACCGCCGACCGCCGCGCGGTCACCGCCGCCATGCCGACGATCATGCCCGCGCCGCCCAGCAGCACGACGTCGCGCAGCAGGTCCAGGCTCGGCACGCCCTTCGACAGGTAGGTGGAGAGCCCGATCGCCAGCCCGCCCGCGAGTCCCGCGTAGGCGCCGCCGAGCGCTCCGAGCGCGACCGCCGGGACGCACGCCCAGATCGTCGTGATCAGCGGGACGTTCAGCGTCAGCAGCTGGTGGTCGGTCATGATCAGCTGTGACATCGACATGAGCCCGCACGTCAGAGCCAGGTCGGTCAGCACCACGGGCCACCGCCTGCCCCACGGCGTGCTGTACGCGCGGCTGGTGAACACCGACCACAGCGCCATCACCCCGAGCGTGGTCCACGCGAGCCACGGCCGGACGTACTCGGCCTGGTTCGCGATGACGTTCGCCGCCGCGAACAGGAATGTGACTACGCGTAGTGCGATGGTCCCGCGCCACAGGGGCGTGGCGGGGTCGTCGATCGCCTTCGTCACACGTTCGGCAGGCTCTTTGCGCACGCTGTGCTCCTTTCGCGCACCATCCTGCCGCGAGAACGTGGCGTGGCTAACCCCCAGGTGGCCGTCTTCTGCCGAACGGAGGAATGTGCGACGCTCTCCGGGTTCAGGTGGGGAGGGCATACAGGTGCGCGACTGGCCGGTGTGGACACTGCGGCGGCCCGCGCTCTGCTACTGGTTGCTGATCGACGCGGCCGCCCTCGCCACCGTCACCTGGACCATCGTCACCACCGAGACCCCGTCACCCTCCGAAGTCGGCAGGTTCGTCGCCATCGCCGGCACGGCGGGCGCGGTGATCATCGGCAGCTCCATCTACAGCCACCGCCTGGGCGAGACCGAGCGCAACCCGTGGGCCGCGCACCTCTCCTACCTGACGGCGGGCGTTCTCGCCCTGCCCCCGAACCTGCTGGTGCTGCTGCTCTTCGGCCCGGCCCTGCACTGCCTGCTGGCGCAACGCCCGGAGACCTACCGCTGGCTCTACACCCTGAGCGCCACGGCGCTGGCGGTCTTCGCCACCCGCTACCTGCTCGGCTGGGCCGACCCGCGACCGAACCTGCTGATGATGGTCGCGGGCGCCACCGTCCTGCTGTCGCTGCGCGCGGGCCTGATCGCACTGGGCCTGAAGCTGCGCACCCCGTCCGCCACCTTCGAGGAGAACGTCGGCGAACCGATCGACGTCATCCTCGGCGTCGTCGCGGTGTCCATCGGCGGCCTGATGGGCTGCGTGACCCAGACGAACGCCGTCCACGCCCTGATCGCCGCCCCGTCCCTGGCCCTGCTGGAACGAGCGGCCCAACTCCCGCAGTGGCGCCGCTCGGCCCAGCGCGACGCGAAGACCGGCCTGGCCAACGCCGTGCACTGGGACAGCCGGGCCCGCTACGAACTGACCAAGGGCGCCGGCCGCGACCGCGCGATGGCCGTGATGCTCCTCGACCTCGACCACTTCAAGCGCGTGAACGACGAGGTGGGCCACCTGGCGGGCGACGCGGCCCTGGCCGCGATCTCCCTGCTGCTGCGCAGCACCGTCCGCCGCGGCGACCTGGTCGGCCGGTTCGGCGGCGAGGAGTTCGTCGTGCTGTTGCCCGACGCCACCCCCGAGGAGGCGGAGTCGGTGGCCGAACGCGTCCGCAAGGCAGTGCAGGAGCTGACCGTGCCGACGATGGCGACCGACGGCAAACCGCACGAGCTGAGCGGGCTGACCGTGTCCATAGGGGTCGCGACGACCGAGCGGTTCGGGTACGAGCTGCCGGACCTGCTGGTGGCGGCGGACGCGGCGTTGCTGGCGGCGAAGGCGTACGGCCGCAACCTCGTGTCGATGGCCTAGGCGAAGCGCCATCCCTCGCCGAAGCAGATGTTGCAGTCTCGAGGGTCGTAGGAATCGTCGTGCTCTCTGGCGGCACAGTTGTCGCAGGCGACTCTGATGACGTGTCGTGGGTACAGCTCTTCGCAAGTTGGCATGCGCTGAACGTTCGAGGCCTGGTGTTACCCGACCTCGATGTCGCCGCGCTGCGGCTGGACCAGCCCGGAACGCCCGCGAGCACACCGGTGTCACCGGCGCCGCGAACTGGTCCGACTGCTTCTAGAGCTCCTCGACCCGTTCGCTCCGGTCGTCCTTCGGAGCGGTGTCCTGAGGATTCAACACGTCCACCTTCTCCGGCTTCTGCACCGCGTCCGCGTCCGACACCAGCGACCGGATCCCGGAGTTCAGCACCGCCAGCAGCGGCACGGCCAGCAGCGCGCCCGCGATGCCGCCGGCGACCAGGCCGATCGCGATCGCCAGCACCACCGCCAGCGGGTGCAGCTTCACCGCGCGGCCCAGCAGGATCGGCTGCAGCACGTGCGACTCCAGCTGCATCACGCCGATCAGCACGGCCAGCACGACGAGGGCCGCGATCGGGCCGTTGGTCACCAACGCGATCAAGACCGCGATGGCGCCCGTGAACACCGCACCGATGATGGGGATGAACGCGCCGAGGAACACCAACGCCGACAGCGGCACCACCAGCGGCACGCCGATGATCGCCAGGCCGATGCCCACGCCGACGGCGTCCACGACCGCGACCGCCGCCGTCGCGCGCACGTAGGAGACGAGAGAGCCGAAGCCGCGACGGCCGGCCACGTCCACGCGCTGGCGCACGTCGCGGGGGAACACACGGATCGTGAAGCGCCAGATGCCGTCACCATCGTGCAAGAAGAAGATGAGGGTGAACAGCGCCAGCAGCAGGCCGGTCAGCGCCTCGCCCACCGTCGCGGCGGTCGTCAGGGCGCCGGACGTGATCTCGGCCTGGTTCTCCTTGATCGTGTTGACGATGTCGTTCAGGTAGTTCTGCAGCTGCGCGTCGGACAGGTGCGCCGGACCGTCCTTCAGCCACCGCTGGATCGCGTCGAGCGAGTTGCCCACCTGCGACTGCAGCTCCGGCAGGCCGCGGGAGAACTCGCTGATCACGAACGTCAGCACGCCGCCCAGCACGCCGATGCCGAGGATCATCATCACGGTCACGGCGACACCGCGCGGCACGCGCCACTCGACCAGTTTCGAGACACCCGGCGACAGCAGTGCCGCCAGCAGCAGCGCGATCGCGACGGGGATCACGATCGAGGCCAGGTAGCCGAAGACGTACGCGACCACGTACAACGCGGCCACCACGACGACGAACCGCCAGCTCAGCGCGGCACTTACCCGTAGCAGCAGCGGAACGCGACTGCTGATCTCCGACTCCGGTGCGCTCACGGACCTCACGTTAACTGTTCTGCCCCTCGCCAAGGTGGAAGCTGATTGGGGATGATCCGGTTTGTCAGGGGGAGGAACGACAGTGATCAAGCCGGAAGACTTGACCGAGGTGGAACGCCAGGTCGCCGGTGCCTACGCGGGTGGCACCGAGATCGACCTGACCGGGCAGAGCGTGCGCGGCGAGGTGCTCACCGGATTGCTGACCGGCATGTACCGGGTGCCGCGAAGGGGGTTGCCAGCCCTGCGACTTCGAAACGCCCGGATCACCGGCAGGTTCGAGCTCGAGGGCACCCGCGTCACGCGCGTCATCGACCTCACGCACTGCACGTTCGAGCAAGCGCCCGACCTGCGCATGGCCCGGCTCATCGGGCTCCGGCTCCGCGGCACCCGCGTGCCGGGGCTGCAGGGCCGCAACCTGCGCGTCTTCAGCGACCTCGTCCTCGAGGCCGGGTTCACGTGCACGGGCACCGTCGACCTCACCGACGCCGCCGTCGACGGCACGCTGCGCCTCGCGGGCGCCGTCCTGCGTTCCACCACCGATCACGCCCTCTTGGGCGCACGACTGAGGGTCAGCGGTTCCGTCCAGGCGATAGCGATGCGGGCCGACGGCGAGGTCCGGCTCCGCGGCGCGTCCATCGGCGGCAGCGTGCACCTCGGCGGCGCGCGGCTGAAGAACACCGGCCGGGACGCGCTGGAGGCGTCCGGGATCGTCGTCGCCGGCAACATCTTCTGCAACGCCGAGGGCGGCCGGTTCACCGTCGACGGACGGGTGCTGCTCGACGGCGCGCGCGTCGGCGGCAACCTCGAGTTCACCGGCGCACGGCTGCACTCCACCCATCGCGTCGAACAGGTGCTGGTCCTGCCGCACGGACTGGCCGACGAGGCCGCGACGCTCGTGGCCGACCGCGTCCGGGTCGAGGGCAACGTCGAGCTCGACGACGGCTTCACGAGCACCGGCACGGTCCGGCTGCCCAACGCGGTCATCGGCGGGTACCTGCGGATGTCCGGCGCGGTGATCGGGCCGCGCGACGTCGCCGAGGAGACCGCGGGCGACGTCCGCCACCGCATCCCCGTCGCGCTGCACGCCGACGGCATGGAGGTCCGCGGCGACGTCGAGGCCCGCAGCGCGGTCAACGGCTCGGGCACCCGCTCGCTGCCGCTGCAGACCTACGGCCAGGTCCGGCTGTCCAACGCGCACATCATGGGCAGCGCCAGCATGTCCGGCGTCGCGCTGCACGGGCCCGGCATCGACGTCCTGTTCGCCGACCGCCTCCGCGTCGGCGGCACCCTGTTCCTGCGCGAGCTGAAGGCCAAGGGCTCGGTCCGGCTCCAGAACGCGAACATCGGCTCCACCCTCGACATGTCCGGCGCCGAGCTGACGCTGCCCCGGCTGCGCACCAACGGCACCCAGAAGCCGTCGCTCGACGCCCGCGCCATCACGATCGGCAAGGACCTCCTGTGCAGCCGCGGGTTCACCGCGGTCGGCGGCGTGCGGATCAGGCTGGGCGAGGTCGGCAAGATGGCCACGTTCAGCGACTCGCACCTCGGCTCGACGGCCGCCGACATCGCGTTGAACGCCTACGGCCTCACCGTGCACCAGTTCCGGCTGCACATCCCGAAGGGCCAGCAGCCCAAGGGGAAGATAGTGCTGAGCCGGCTGAAGGCCGTGTCGGTCACCGACGGGCCGGGGCTGTGGGACGCCGAGGGTGGCGTCGCCGTCGACGACTTCGAGTTCGCCGGCATCACCGCCGACCCGGACGTGCCGGTGGAGACCCGGCTCGGGTGGCTGCTCAAGGTGCAGCCCGACTTCGCGCCGGGACCGTACGAGCAGCTCGCCGCCGTCTACCAGCAGGGCGGTGAGGAGGAGCTCGCCCAGAAGGTCCAGCTGGAGAAGCAGCGCCGCCGCTACTCCGAGCTCGGCAGGGCGGGGCGGATCTGGGGCCAGATCCAGCGGTGGACCGTCGGGTACGGCTACCGGCCGTGGCTCGCGATCTGCTGGCTCGGCGTGTTCTGGTTCGGCGGCGCGCTCTGGTTCAACTGGCACCCGATGGTCAAGCTGAACTCCGACGAGGACCCGGTGTGGAACGCCTGGCTGCTCGCGCTCGACCTGCTGATCCCGATCATCGACTTCGGCCACGACGGGAAATGGCAGTTCACGGGTGCTTCGCAGTGGATCTCGGCGACGCTCATCGCGGTCGGGTGGGTGCTCGCGTCGACCGCCGCGGCGGGTGCGGCGCGGGTGTTGAAGCGGGTCTGATCGTCACACGATGTAGTTAAAGGTGCGCTCAGAGCGTGCGTTCGCGGTGGCGCGGATGGCAGAGTCGCCGACGTCGACTTGATCAGTTGATCGTCGGCGAATCCCTTGAGCGCCACCGAGTAGCGAGGTTCCTGCGTTGTCCTCTGCCGATCTGCGAGCGAAGACGGGAGCGAACGGCATCCGCCGGTTCGCCACCCGAGCGCTGCTCGCTGTCGGTGGTGCGATCGCGGGGACGGCCGTTGCCTGGGCGCTGACCACGTCCTCGGCGCACGCTGCCGAGGACGTGCAGCAGTTCGACGTCGTCACCAAGATCGTCTCCAAGACGGACGAGAAGCTGCCGGTCGTCGCTCCCGCTGCCACCGCAGTGCACAAGATCGACGAAACGTTGCGCACCGAGCACGAGAAGGCTCGCGCAGCCCTGCCGGAGGTGCAGGTCGCCGCGGCGGTCGAGAAGATCGCCGAGCAGATCCTGCCCCAGGTCCCCGTGATCGCCGTGCCGCAGGCCCCCGCCACCGAGCGGGCCCTCGACGTGACGTTCCCGGAGATCCCGGCACCCGTCGCCGAGACCGGTCAGACGCCGGTCGAGACGGTGGTTCCGCAGGTCACCGGACTTCCCGGTGCCTCGTGGACGGACCTGGTGGAGCACAACGACTTCGCCGTGCCCTCCCAGCAGTTCCCGTCCCAGCCCAGCACCCCGCTGCCGAAGCTGCCCGTCCCGGCCCCCGCGCCGGTGCAGTGCACCTCGTGCTCCGACGGTTCTGGTTCTGCGAAGGGCAGCACGTTCGCTGCTCTCGCTGCGTCCGGCAACGCTCTCGGCACCTCGGTGACGCGCGCTCTCGCGCCGTCCACCGACGAGGTGACCGTGACGCCGGGCAAGCAGCCCGGTATCAACCCCGACTGATTCCAGCGCGCGGTCCGCGGCAGCCTCCTCCCCCGGCTGTCCGGAAGTCGACCGTCGCGCTTTTTTCTTGCGCTCCTTTCGGTCGATCACCGCGTGCGACTCCCCCGGTGATGACGCGCCCATCCCCAAGCGCGTCCGGCCCCACCCCCCATGAACCCCCGTCGTCACGACGGGACATCTGGAAAAAGGAGATCCAATGCAGACCTGGGCAAAGCGCGGACTTCAGACCGCGTTTGTCACCGGTGGTTTGCTGATGCTCGGTACGGGCATCGCTTCTGCTCAGGAGAACGTCGACCCCGACGCCGCTCCGTCGGCCGTCGACATCGGGGCTTCCATCCCGGTCAAGGCGGACCAGAACAAGCTCGCCACGCCGGTCCGGGAGATCACCCTCCCCAAGGTGGACCGGACGATCAGCACGGACCGCGTCACCGACGTGGTGCCGATGCAGGCGGCCTCGCCCGTCGCGAACCCGCTGATCCGCCAGGCCGGTCAGAGCCTGCAGGGCACCGCGGCCGAGAACGTGGTGCGCGGCAACCGGATCCAGGGCCACCTGGACGTGCCGATCAACATCTGCGGCAACGCGATCGCGGTCCTCGCCAACGCCGAGTCGACCGCCGACTGCACCCAGTACACCCACCGCGACGGCACGATCGTCACGGACGGCGAGGGCCAGGCCCTCACCGGCAACGTCGTGGCCGTCGACCACGTGCTCCCGGTCCAGATCACCGGCAACGGGATCGCCGCGGCCGGCAAGGCGACCACCTACGGCACGGCCGAGCAGGTCTCCACGACCGGCGGCGACATCACCACCAACGGTGACAGGGGTGCCATCTCCGGCAACGTCATCGCCGAGCGCGGTGCGACCCCGGTCCAGATCACCGGCAACGGCGTCGGCGCGGTCGGCATCGCCGAGGTCAACTCGGCCGCCAACACGTTCGCCTCCTCCGAGGGCGACGTCACCACGAGCGGTGACAACAGCTCGATCTCCGGCAACACCGTGCCGGTCCCGCTCGCGCCGCTGGCCGAGGTGAACGGCAACTCCGCCGCCGCCGCGGGCAACGCCACCACCGACTCGGTGCAGACCGGTGCCGCCTACGCCGGTGGCAAGACCGTCACCAGCGGCGACCCGGCCACCCTGGCCGGCAACGTCGTCCAGCCCGCGCTCGCCGGCCCGATCACGGTCGACGACAACGCGGCCGCCGCGGCCGGCAACGCGACCGCGATCAGCGACACGCGGAACGAGTCGATCGCCGGTGGCGAGACCTTCACCAACGGTGACGGCTCCACGGCCTCCGGCAACGTCGCCGGCGCGCCGATCTCGCTCCCCGTCGCCGCGGGCGGCAACGGCGGGTCGATCGTGGGCAACGCCCTGACCGACCACTCCAACGAAGCGACCTCGACGGCGGGCGGCAACGTCTTCACCGTCGGCGACAACTCGGTGCTGTCGGGCAACATCGCCGACGTCCCCCCGGCCACCGCCGTGGACGTGTGCGGCAACGGCGCCTCGCTCGCCGGCCAGTCCGTGGGCACCTGCGAGAACGACGTCCAGTCGACGACCAGCGGCTACCAGGGCACGCTCGGCAACGACTCCGTCGTCGGCGGCAACATCGTGTCGACCCCGGTCGCCTCGCCCGCCGAGGTCTACGGCGTCGCCGGCACGCTCGGCGGCCAGGCGTCCGGCTCGGCCGACGAGGTCAAGAACGTCCGCTCCAGCGGCACGCCGAACACCAACGACGACAACGGCACGGTCTCCAGCAACATCGTGACCGCGCCCACCGCCGCCGCGCCGCAGGTCTTCGCGGTCACCGCCGGCCTGGTGGGCAACACCAAGTCCGACACCGCGAACGACACGTCGGTCACCGCGGGCGACGCCCCGAACGCCTCCGGCAAGAAGAGCTCGGTCTCCGGCAACATCGTCCAGGTCCCGACCTCGACGCCGGCCCAGGTCTTCGCCGACGGCGCCACCCTGGTGGGCAACAACGCCACCACGGGCGACAACGCCACCGACATGAAGGCCGGCGGCGACGCCATCACCACCGGCGAGCAGGGCTCCATCGCGGGCAACGCCATCTCGGCCCCGGTCGCCACCGGCACGCAGGTGCTCGGCTGGTCGGTCGGCGGCGGCAGCAACGTCGACTCCGTGGCCACCAACGACCTCTCGTCGGTCGCGGGCGGCGACGTCAACAGCAACGGTGACGGCGGCGCGGTCTCCGGCAACCTGATCGGCGCGCAGCCGACGGTGCTCCCGGCCGTTCCGGGCAACACCGTCTCCGCGGCGGGCATCACCACGTCCGACGTGGTGAGCCAGACCGCCGTCGTGTCCGGTGGCGACAACTACTCGATGGCCGACGACGCCTCGGTGTCCGGCAACCTGGTGCACGTCCCCGCGAACGCCGTCGCCGGCGCGTACGCGGACGCGGTCGCGGTGGCGGGCAAGTCCACCACGGCCACCGACAAGGTCTCGTACACCCAGGCCGGTGGCGAGATGCTCACGGAGGGCAGCGGCCCGCTGACCGCCCGCGAGATGACCGTGCCGGTCGAGGCCGCGGCCAAGCTCGCGCGCGTCCCCGTCGAGGTCGTCGGCCAGGCGACCACGCTGGGCTCGAGCGACGACACGCAGCTCACCGGTGAGGACCAGGGCACCCTGCGTGCCACGCAGCTCAAGGGCATCCAGCTGCCCCAGGGCGTCGACAGCCTGATGAAGGCGGACGAGGTCCCGGCGTTCCACGGCCTGCCGGTCAACACCCTCCCGAACCCGGCCGAGCTGACCGCGCTCACGGGCCAGCTGCCCGCGCAGGAGCGTTCGTCGCTGCCGCTGAACGGCGGCACGGCCGGCATCACCCCGAACGTCCAGGGCCTGCCGCTGGGCCAGGTGCTCGGCGCCGCGCAGGGCCTGGTCCCGGCGGGTGCCACCGGCCGTTCGCTGCCGGCCGTCCCGTCGCTGCCCGTGACCGCCCCGGCCCTGCCGGTCCAGGTCCCCGGCCTGCCCACCGAGCGCTCGCTGCCGGCCCTGCCGGTCGACGGCCCCGCCTCGGTCTCCGGCCTGAACCTCAACCCGACCCAGGGCCTGGTTCCGGCGCAGGAGCGCGCGCTGCCGTTCTCCGCTCCGGCGATGACCCTGATCGACCCGGCTCACCTGTTCGACACCGTGACCGGCCAGCTGTAACACACCCCGCAGTAC